>NZ_JAGKRI010000373.1:1974-100015 GCF_017939255.1 Aeromonas sp. Prich7-2 | reverse complement strand
TAAGAAGTTGCTTGAGGTACTGGGTTGCATTGATAATAGTCATGGCTTCGGGCGTGTCGGTTTTTTTTTGCGATTAAATCAGATCACAAACGAAGCCTTTTTTCTATCTATTTCAATTGGTTGTAGCTAAAGATCCTGTACATGTAACCCAGATAAGGAATGCGCATTTGCATCCGTAAACTCTCTGTTAAACCTCAATATATCATTATCAATGAATGTGCGCATGTTATGAGCATGATATCTAGACAAAGCTGTTTGTAGGTATTGTTTTGGTATCAGGTCTGGGAGTAGAGATATACGGTTAACAAGTTCATGAAATATTTTTCGTGCACTATTACTATTACAATGTGATAATGAAAACAGTAACACTGATGTCATCCATAATGACTCGCCATATTCATTCTGGAAAGATATTATTTCTGATACGGCAGACTCATAATCACCATTTATTATCAGCTTCGTAACCAATCTTTTCTTTATTTCAAAGTCCAGTAAAACATCGCTATTCTTAACAAGCAGCAAAGCGTATATTACAGCCAACTTCTCATTACTTATTTGAGAGGGTCTAAATTGAGGATTTGTTGTATGCGTTTCTAACTTTAACTCATAGTAATTTAGAGTTCGACGAACAAACTCGTTATTCATGAGCACATTAAATATGATGGAAAAAGACTCGATATTATCATGTTCCATGACAAAACCATAAAAGTTATCCCTGATAACTTCCATCTTATTTCCAGCTGCGAATGGAGTATTTAGGATGGAACTAATAACCTCATGATTTGCCTTGATTTTGTTTTTTTTCTTTCTTTTCATTAGTTTCATAACTTTTCTCTGTTAAAAAACAAAAATCCAACAAATATCACTAAATATAGTTGAAGGATTGTTCCATTTGGAGAATACATTACTAGCCACAGCAAGTAAATGTCATTTATATCATTAACCACTAAATTAGTCTTAACTGTAGTACTTCTTGGCTCAAATCACGCGAAATAAGGCATCCAAACCGCCGAATTGAAAACTCCGGCATGTGATATATGAAGTGTGAAGTGTCACGGTTTCCAACTTAAATGGCCGTGATTACAAGAGGGAGGCCCTGACCTGCCTGAAAGAGCCAACCGAGATCATTTTTGTAATTTAATTACAGATAATCACCGCACAAAATTAAAAGGCCCTGCTGTTGCAGGGCCTTTGAGTTTCCAACTTAAATGGTCGGTTTCCAACTTCAATGTCACGGTTTCCAACTTAAATAGCCGTGATCAGCGCCGCGATTACTTGGCGTAATCCTCGGTGGGCACGCAGGAGCAGAACAGGTTGCGATCGCCATAGACGTCGTCGATGCGGTTGACCGACGGCCACAGCTTGCTGGCGCGCACGGCGTCGGACGGGAAGACCGCCTCGGCGCGGCTGTAGCCACGGTTCCACTCTGCATCCATCACGTCGTCCTGGGTGTGCGGCGCATGGACCAGGGGGTTGTCGGCGAGGCTCCAGTGACCGTCCTGCACCCGGGCAATCTCGGCGCGGATGGCGGTCATGGCTTCCACGAAGCGATCCAGCTCGCGCTTGGATTCGGATTCGGTCGGCTCGACCATCAGGGTACCCGCTACCGGAAAGCTCATGGTCGGCGCGTGGAAGCCGTAGTCCATCAGGCGCTTGGCCACGTCCATCTCGCTGATGCCACTGGCTTCTTTGAGCGGGCGGATGTCCAGGATGCACTCGTGGGCCACCCGACCGTTGCGACCTGTATAGAGCACGGGGAAGGACTCGCCGAGCTTCTTGGCCAGGTAGTTGGCGTTGAGGATGGCGACCTGGGTGGATTTCTTGAGCCCCTCGTCACCCAGCATGGCGATGTACATCCAGCTGATGGGCAGGATGCTGGCCGAGCCGAACGGGGCGGCAGACACGGCGCCGTTGTCACGGCTCTCCTTGTCGGTCTTGACCACGGCGTGACCGGCCACAAACGGTGCCAGGTGTTTCTTCACGCCGATGGGGCCCATGCCCGGACCACCACCGCCATGAGGAATGGCGAAGGTCTTGTGCAGGTTGAGGTGAGAGACGTCCGCGCCGATAAAGCCTGGCGCCGTCAGCCCGACCTGCGCGTTCATGTTGGCGCCGTCGAGGTACACCTGACCACCATACTGGTGAACGATGTCGCACACCTCCTTGATGGTCTCCTCGTACACCCCGTGGGTGGAGGGGTAGGTCACCATCAGGCAGGAGAGCTGGTCTCCGACCTCGGCGGCCTTGGCCCGCAGGTCGTCCAGATCCACGTTGCCTGCCTTGTCACAGGCGGTGACGATGACCTTGAGGCCCGCCATCTGGGCGGAAGCCGGGTTGGTGCCGTGGGCAGAGGCCGGGATGAGGCAGACATCGCGATGCCCCTCGCCGCGGGACTCGTGGTACTTCTTGATGGCCAAGAGGCCCGCGTATTCGCCCTGAGCGCCGGAGTTGGGCTGCATGCAAACCGCATCGTAGCCGGTCACCTTCACCAGCCAGTCTTCCAGATCTGCCAGCAGCAGCTGGTAACCCTGGGTCTGCTTGAGCGGTGCGAAGGGATGCAGCTTGCCGAATTCAGGCCAGGTCACCGGGATCATCTCGGCGGTGGCGTTGAGCTTCATGGTGCAGGAGCCCAAGGAGATCATGGCGTAGTTCAGAGCCAGATCTTTCGCTTCGAGACGGTGGATGTAGCGCAGCATCTCGGTCTCGGAGTGGTACTTGTTGAATACCTCGTGGGTCAGCACGGCGTCGGTGCGCAGCAGGTCTTGCGGAATGGCGTGATGAGTCTGGGCGGCCTGGTCGAGGGCCTCCACATCGAGGCCGTGACCCGCCCCAAGGAACAGGTCGAACAGCTCGGCCACATCGCCTCGGGTGGTGGTTTCAGAGAGGGACACACCGACCGCACCGTCCAGATCCGCACGCAGGTTGATACCGAGCCCTTCGGCCTTGGCAATGAGTGCAGCCTTGTCTGACGTCAGGACTGTGAGGGTATCGAACCAGCTTCCGTGCTTGAGGGCCACGCCCTTGGCGGTGAGGCCGAGCGCCAGGATGGTGGTCAGACGGTGCACGCGGGAGGCGATGGTCTTGAGCCCCACCGGGCCGTGGTAGACGGCGTAGAAGCTCGCCATGTTGGCCAGCAGCACCTGGGCGGTACAGATGTTGGAGTTGGCCTTCTCGCGGCGGATGTGCTGCTCGCGGGTCTGCATGGCCATGCGCAGGGCGCTCTTGCCACGGGCATCCTTGGAAACGCCGATGATGCGACCCGGCATGGAGCGCTTGTAGGCGTCGCGGGTGGCGAAGAAGGCGGCGTGGGGGCCACCGTAACCCATGGGCACACCGAAGCGCTGGGCACTGCCGAACACCACGTCGGCACCCAGTTCACCTGGGGATTTGAGCAGCAGCAGGGAGAGCATGTCGGTCCCGACGCAGGCCAGCCCCTTCTGGGCCTGGACGGCGGCAATGAAGGAACGCAGATCGGCCACATTGCCGGTGGTGCCCGGGTACTGGAACATGGCACCGAATACCTCTTCGCTCACGGCCTCGCCCGCAGGGCCGACCACCACATCGAAACCGAAGTGGACCGCGCGCTCCTTGACCACGTCGATCACCTGGGGGTGAACGTCGTCGGCCACGAAGAAGAGGTTGGATTTGGATTTGGCCATGCGCTTGGCCAGCGCCATGGCTTCAGCGGCGGCGGTGGCTTCATCGAGCAGGGAGGCGCTCGCCAGATCCATGCCGGTCAAGTCCAGGGTCAGCTGCTGGAAGTTGAGCAGGGCTTCGAGACGGCCCTGGGCCAGCTCGGGCTGATAGGGGGTGTAGGCGGTGTACCAGCCCGGGTTTTCCAGCACGTTGCGCAGGATGACGTGGGGCACGTGGGTGTCGTGGTAGCCCATGCCGATGTAGCTCTTGGCGATCTGGTTCTTGGCCGCATAGCCCTTGAGCTTGGCCAGGGCCTCCACTTCGGTCATGGGGGCGCCGATACCAAGCGGCCCCGGACGGCGGATGGCGGCGGGGACCGTCTGCTCAATCAGATCGTCCAGGCTCTCGGCCCCCACGGTGGCGAGCAGGGCCCGCAGTTCTTCCTCACCCGGGCCGATATGACGGCGGATGAAATCGGTTTTTTGCTCGAGTTCAAACAGTGACTGGGTCATTTCCCTATTTCCTGGTAATAGGTCCTGGCATGACATCCTGACAACCAAGACCTGATGTTCCTGTAGCCGGTCGATACCGGCTCCACTCATGTTCTGTGTCCGCCGCAGGCAGACGGGGAATGCGGCAAGGGCATCCCGAAGGCGCAAAGGCTGCGCCTTTCCTGCAACCGCCATGGCCGCAGGATGGCAGTCATACAAGTGGGCCCTGCTGTGTTGGCAGGGCCCGGGGGCATTACTCTTCGTCCACCACGTTCTGGTAGCCTTCAGCATCCAGCAGGTTGGCGAGCTCGCCCGCGTCGTCCAGCTTGATGCGGAACAGCCAGCCGGCGCCGTAGGGGTCGGAGTTGACCAGCTCGGGGCTGCCTTCCAGCTCTTCGTTGACGGCCAGGATCTCGCCGCTCACCGGGCTGTAGATGTCGGAGGCGGCCTTGACGGACTCCGCCACGGCGCAATCTTCACCGGCGCTCACCTGCTTGCCCACTTCCGGCAGATCGACGAACACCATGTCCCCCAGCAGATCCTGGGCGTGCTCGGTGATGCCGACCACGGCTTCGCCGTTGGCTTCAACACGGACCCACTCGTGGGAGGTGGCATATTTCAGTTCGCTCGGGATATGGCTCATTTGTGCTTCCTTTATGCTCTTGGATCGCTTCAACAAAAATGGGGCGGCGAAGGTCAACCCTCGCCGCAATCAATGATTACACCAACGGCTGGCCGTTGCGCACGAAGGCCGGCTTGGTGACTTTCACGGTGACCTGCTTCTTGCGGATCTCCACCTGGGCCTGTTCGCCGATATCGCGGGGCACCCGCGCCAGGGCAATGCTGTAACCCAGGGTGGGCGAGAAGGAGCCGGAGGTGATCACCCCCTCCCGTGTCTCGCCGCTCTCGCTGGTGAAGGTGACCGGCATGCCGGCACGCAGCACGCCCTTTTCTTCCATTACCAGACCCACCAGCTTGGGCTGGTTGCCGGCGGCCTTCTGGGCTTCCAGGGCGGCGCGGCCGATGAATTGGCGGGAGGCAGGCTCCCAGGCCAGGGTCCAGGCCATGTTGGCGGCAAGCGGAGAGATTGACTCGTCCATGTCCTGACCGTAGAGGTTCATGCCCGCTTCCAGGCGCAGGGTATCACGGGCACCCAGGCCACAAGGGGCCACACCGTTGTCCAGCAGGGCCTGCCACAGATCGCACGCCTTCTCTTGGGGGACCACGATCTCGTAGCCATCTTCGCCGGTGTAGCCGGTGGTGGCGATGAAGAGATCCCCGGCCTGCACACCGAAGAAGGGCTTCATGCCTTCGACCGCCGCATTCTGCTCGGGGGTGAACACCTTGGCCGCCTTGGCCTTGGCGTGGGGGCCCTGCACCGCGATCATGGCAAGCTCGGGGCGCTCGGTCACGCTCACGGCAAAGTCGATGGCGTGATGGCGGATCCAGGCCAGATCCTTCTCGCGGGTGGCGGAGTTCACCACCAGGCGGTAGAAGGTATCGGTCAGGAAGTAGGTGATGAGGTCATCGATGACGCCGCCTTCCGGATTGAGCATGCCGCTGTAGAGGGCCTTGCCGGGGACGGTGAGTTTGGCCACGTCGTTGGCCAGCAGGTGTTGCAGGAAGGCTTTGACCTGCTCGCCGGTCAAATCGACGATGGTCATGTGGGAGACATCGAACATGCCTGCATCGGTGCGCACCACATGGTGCTCTTCCAACTGGGAACCGTAGTTGATGGGCATCTCCCAACCGTGGAAGTCCACCATCTTGGCACCCGCTTCCAGGTGTTTCGGATGCAATACAGTAGTCTGGATCATCGCTGTGTTTCCTTAAGCGTTCGCGACAACACTCGCAATCCGCCCCGGCTCGTCGGGAACTACGGACCACAAGCTCTGTGCTCGTTCCCGCCCGGGCGGGCAGGAGTGATTCCTTGAACGGAGCGGATTATATGACAAGCGTGCCGGGGCACCGCTCAAAAAAAACTAATCCTCACCCGACTCACTGACACCAGACACTAAGGCAAAAACAGTGATAAAAACAGTCAAAACCGCGCCATTGCGGGATTTAATGTTGATTTTTACCGTTCCGTCACAATTTACAGAAAAACGTTTCGCTTCTCGCCAACATTAAAGGCTGACCCCCCAAAGGGTCATCTCGCCCTGTCAGATTAGTTTTTTTGTTAAAACCCCGGGGTAAGATTAGATTTTTTCACCCTTGGCCAGGGTGGGCAGCTCCCCATCCAGCCCCATGGCGGCCCGGATCATGCCCTGCTTGAGGGGGCCAAGACCGTCGACGGCGCGAAGCCCCACCCCGCGCACCAGCTTCTTGAGGGGGTTGCTGCCCGCAAACAGTCGCTTGAGCCCCTCCATGGCCGCCAGCATGCGCGCCGCCTCGCTCTTGCGCCAGCGCTCGTAGCCCCGCAGGTTGGCGAGCAGGCCGATGTCCGCGCCCTTGCCGTGATGAATGAGGATCTGCTCCGCCAGAGCGGCGGCATCCAGCAAGCCCAGATTCACCCCCTGCCCCGCCAGCGGGTGGATGGTGTGGGCCGCATCCCCCACCAGCACCAGGCGCTCGCGGGCAAAGTCGCGGGCGTAGCGGGCGGTCAGCGGAATGGCGCTGCGAGCCCCCTCCACCTTGCACAGCCCGAGGCGCCCATCAAAGGCGGCGGTGAGCTGGCGGTTGAAGCCGTCGTCATCCAGGGCGCAGAGCGCCTCGGCGCGGGCCGCGGGCACAGACCACACGATGGAGCAGAGGTCGGGCTGCCACAGGGGCAGGAAGGCGAGCGGCCCCTCGGGGGTGAAGATCTGGCGGGCCACCGCCTCATGGGGCTCGGCACAACGCACCGTCGCCACCAGGGCGTGATGACCGTAATCCCAGCTGGTGAGGGGAATGTCTGCCTGACGGCGCACCCAGGAGTGGGCGCCATCGGCGGCCACCACCAGCTTGGCCGAGAGGGCCTGGCCATCTTCCAGCAGCAGCAGGGCGCCCGCTGGCCCGCACTGCAGGCTGGTGGCCCGGGCCGGGGTCAGCATCTGGATATTGCTGGCCCCCGCGATGGCGTCCAGCAGCGCAAGCTGGATCACCCGGTTCTCGACGATGTGGCCAAGGGCCCCCTGACGCAGGCTGGCAGCATCGAAATCGATGTGGCCGAAACTGTCCTGCTCCCACACCTGCATCTTCTCATAGGGCTGCAGGCGGCGCGCCACTATGCCGTCCCAGGCGCCGACCCCTTGCAGGATGTGCTGACTCGCGAGGCTCAGGGCACTGACCCTGTTGTCCGGCGTCTCACCAAGCGTTGCATCGGGCAGCCGGCCTTCCACGATGGCCACCTTGATCGCCCGGTTCTTGAGGGCGGCAGCGAGCCCCAGGCCCACCATGCCCCCCCCCACGATCACCACATCCACATCTTGCATCTGCATTCTCTTGTGTCCTTTCCGGCGGGTCGCCAGGATCTGCGAGGCGACGCCCACAGGCGTGCCTCTTGCTCGAAATCGTCTTTGCCGCCGGGACGACAGCGCTTATTGGCCGCACACCTCGTCCACGAATCCCAGGGTGCGGGAGGCGAGCGGTGCCTTGAGCCAGGGCACTCTGCCCATCAGGGAGAGCGCCAGATTGCGGCCCACCACCAGGGGAGCGTGATGGTTTGAGAAGAGCTGGGCCAGGGAGGACGTGAGCCAGACGGTCTGGGCCTGATCGTCCCGCCGCTGCTGCCAGTAGCCGCTTAGCACCTCAAAGCCGCCGATGTCTTCCCCCGCCGCGAGCGCACGGGCCAGGGTCCGGGTCAGCACATCCAGATCCCGCATGCCGAGGTTGAACCCCTGACCGGCGATGGGGTGCAGCAGGTGGGCGGCGTTACCCACCAGCACGGTGCGCTGGGCCAGCGGGTAGTCGGCCACCGTCAGCACCAGCGGATAGAGGTGGCGCACGCCGGTACGCTCGATGCGCCCGAGGCGCCAGCCAAAAGCCTGCTGCAGACGGGCGAGAAAGGCGGCGTCATCCAGTGCAAGCAACCCCTGTGCCTCGTCCCGCGGCACGCTCCACACCAGAGAAGAGAGGCCGTCCTGCATGGGCAGCAGGGCCAGCGGCCCTCCATCGGTGAAGCGCTCGAAGGCCCGCCCGGCGGGATCCTCGGCGGTCTTGACGGTGGCGATGATGGCGCTCTGGCCATAATCGTGGCGACTGACCGGCATCTTGAAATGCTGGCGCACGAAGGAGTGGCCCCCGTCGGCCGCCACCAGCAGCCGGGTGCGGTAGCGCGCGCCCCCCTCCAGGGCGAGCGTCACTCCCCCCTCGTCGGGGTCGATGGCCTCAAGCCTGGCCGGGCACAACATACGGATCTGCGGGCAGGCGGCGATCGCCTCTTGCAGCACGATGCCCGCCGCCGACAGCTCGATCACCTGACCGAGGGCGGGCAAGCCATACTCCGCCGCCGACAGCCGGGTCTGGCCACAGTGGCCCCGATCCGACACATGGATATGGTTGATGGGGGAGCAGTGGGGTACCAGGTGCGGCCAGAGGCCGTGACGGGCCAGCGCCTCGCAGGTACCGGCGGAAAGCGCGATGGCACGGGCATCGAAACCGGGATGAGCATTGAGCTCGGGCGCACTCGCCTCCAGCAGCAGGATCTGCAGGGGGGCGCCATCCTGTCCTTTCAGGGCGGCAAGGGAGAGGGCCAGCACGGCACCGCTCATACCACCGCCGACGATAGCCACGTCGACGTGAACCAGATCAGATTGAGACATGAGAAGAGGGCATAGGCGAAAAAACGTGGGCCAATCCTACCACAAAGGTGGCGGACGGGATGCGAAGCCACGGGCAAAAAACCGCTTTGGCACCATGGGTTAGCAGAGTGCCTCCCCTGCTCTCACCCCTTGTAAAACAGAAAGAGCGCCGTGATGCGCTCTTTCATTGACCCGCTGGGCGGGCAGATCAGTGCAGGGTCGGCGGCGTACTCGGCGCGGCCGGGCGCTTGCCAAACTCCTCGAACGCCATCATGACCCCGAGGCGCACGTGTTCGTAGAGCACCAGGAAGGAGGCTTCGTTCTCTTCATCTTCCTGATCGAACTCGGCAGAGACCTGGGTGATGCTGGCGATGTCCTGAATCATCTCCTGCAGCTCTTCGGATGCCTTGGAGAGCTCCTGTTGGACCACGCCAAAGCCGGCCAGGAAGGCCTGGGACCAGTCCACCAGCGAGTCGATGCGCTCATCGAGCGGCGCCTCGTCGCTTGGCAGCAGCAGCTCGACGCCCTTTTGTGCCATCAGGCTCTCGATCACCTCGTGATAGAGGTCGGTCATCACCTGGCGCACCGGTGCCGGCAGACCGAAACCGTCGTTGATCAGATCATTGAAATGGGGCTGCCAGCTTTTGTCGTCCAGGGCCACGCCACCGCACACCAGGCCGCAGATCACGCCATGGGCCTCGACGGCCGTCGCCATGAGGTCGTGCTGTGCCATCAGGTCCGCCACGGCGGCGTATTTCAGGGGGTTTGTTTTGCTCATCTAGGATCCGCTCAAAGTTCAGGCAAATATGCAGAATTTATGGCCGAGATCCTAGCATTCTCCCCCTGCCAGAGCCAGCAAGGCCTTGAAACTTCTGCATCTGCGCTATATAGTCCCGCCCAGTTGTCCACGTGGATATAGGCGGAAATCAGCCCCGCCGTATTGAGGAAGGCATGAGCATAGAGGCCGTAGAAATCGTCATTCTGGGACGTCCCTACAAGGTGTCCTGTCCCCTGGGACAACAAGATGCCCTGCGCCAGGCCGCCGACCAGCTGACCGACAAGCTCATCGAGCTTCGTCAACGTTCCAAGGTCTCCAGCAACGAACAGCTGGCCGTCATGGCAGCGCTCAATTTCTGTCATGAGCTCTGCCTTGAAAAAGAGAAAAACCACCAATACTCTGAGACCATGGACAAGCGGATCAAGATGCTGCAACGCACCATCGAAGCCGCCTTGATCGAGCACGGACAATACGGTGAATCCAGCGAAGAGGCGCAACAGCCCTAATCGCACCGAGTTTTGAAATTCCCTGGAGTGTTTGTCAGCCGGTTCAAGTCCCCGAGCCGATATTCATACCAAACAGGGGGTCTGCCTTCTGGCTATTGAGCATGCTCGGCCCGACCGAGAAGCCTGCGGCCAGATTAGATCTCCGCCTTGAACCGACGGTTCAAGGGCCCAAACCGGCAACGGCATCTCCGGGGTACCTATCCAAAAAAGCCCGTCATCACGACGGGCTTTTTCTTTGCCTGCGCGGCAACCCCCTTCCACTCCCCTGCGGCGTCTCGCCACCCGGCAGGAGGCAGTAAAAAGCCCGCCAACGGGGCGGGCTCTTGGCCGTGTCAGACGGCCATCTGCTCGTGGGGCGCGCCGTGGTGGCGCAGCCACACAAAGCTCAAGGCCACGATCAGCACCATCACCGTCATGATGGCCCCCAGGGTCACCTGCCCCGTCATCGGGAAGCTGGCGGCCAGCAGGGTTACCACGCCAGCCCCCAGATTCTGCATGCCCCCGAGCACGGCTCCCGCAGTGCCGGCCTGGCCCGGGAAGGGCTCGATGGCACAGGAGGTGGCGGTCGGATAGAGAATGCCGCTGCCAATGAAGTAGACCGCAGCCCCGCCCACCAGGGAGGCAGCGCTCACCATGCCGAGCAGCCCGGGTACCAGGATGATGAGCGACCCCAGGGCCAGGAAGGCGATGCCAAGGCGCATCAGCTTGCCCTGGCTCAGGCGAAAACTCAGTCTGGCGGAGAGCCAGGCGCCGAACAGATAACCGGGCAGCGGCAGCACGAACAGCACGCTGACGGTGCGGGCACTCAGCTTGAGCACGTCCCCCAGCAACACCCCTGCCGCCGCCTCGAACACCGCGAGGCCGGCAAAGGTGGCCATCAGACAGAGCAGGTTGCCCTGAAAGCGCGGGTTGCCGAGCACATGACGATAGGCGGCGCCCACCCGCAGCGAATGCTGGCGGGCGGATGCTGGCAGCGTCTCCCCAAACCAGGCCAGCAGCGCAAGGGTGGTCAGGGCACCAAAACCGAACAGGAACCAGTAGCCGGCACGCCAGTTGAACAGCTCGGTGAGCCAGCCGCCCAGCACAGGTGCCAGCAGAGGGGAGAAGATGACCCCCATGCTTACCAGGCTGTTGGCACGGTTGAGCTCGGCACCACTGTAACGGTCGCGCATCACGGTCCGGCTCATGGCGCCCCCTGCCCCGGTGCCCAGCCCCTGGATCAGGCTGCCCGCCAGCAAGGCGGTGAAGCTTGGGATCAGCTGGATGGTGAGGGTGCCGACCAGGAAGATCATCATGCCGATGATGAGCACAGGGCGACGACCGATGCGATCCGACAAGGGGCCATAAACGAACTGGGAGAGGCCGTAGGGAATGAGGTAGCAGGCCATCACCGCCTGCATCTGGCCGGAGGCCACATGGAAGTCCCCCGCCATCATGGGAATGGAGGGCACATAGAGGGTCTGGGTCATCTGACCCACGGCGACCATCAGAATGGTCAGGAAAAACAGGGGATAGAAGCTGTGCCGATACATACTGTCGTCCGAAAAAGATCAAAAAGCCGCCACCCTCCGGGCAGGGATCTGCAGGAGGTGTCTGACAAAGGTCGTTGAAGAGGAACAAGGCGGAGGACCCGCACCCGCCAGCAGCAGGACGCTCTCTGGCTTACGACAATATTAGTGATTCATATCACAAAAAACGAACGAAACTTTATAATCTGCTTACCCAAGTTTTTCTAATGCGACGGGGCCCAAGGCCCCGTCACTGTCATCTCATCATGGGGGAAGGATTCATCCTGTCCCCTCTTTATCCCACTCTTCTCACCTCGGCCGACGCGCCTTCGAACATGGGGGTACCCGCCTCCCCCAGTCTCAGACAACGAGGAGCAACCTTGCCGGCCAGCCCCTCGTCATGGGTCACCAGCAGCAGGGCGCAGCCTATCTCTCCCAGTTCCTCCAGCAGACAGGCGATGGTCTGTTGCTGGCTCAGGGGATCGAGCCGGGACGTGGGCTCATCGGCGAACAGCAGCACGGGGCGCAGCAACAGGGCCCGGATAAGCGACAGCCGCTGCAGCTCCCCTCCCGAGACCTGGTTTGGCAGGCGCGTCAGCAGCCGTTCATCCAGCCCCAACCGGGCCAGATAGTCGACAAGCCGATGGCGAGGCAGCCTGTGCAGACGCAGCACATCATCGAACTGGGTGGCGAGGCGCACTCGGCTGGCAAAGGCCAGCACCGGATCCTGATAGAGCTTCTGCCAGCGGCAGGGGGCTATCCCTTCCCGGCGCAGCACCTCCCCTTGCAGGGGGCGTTGCAGACCCAGCAGCACGTTGCCGAGGGTGCTCTTGCCCGCGCCGCTCGGCGCCATGATGGCCATTCGCTCCCCTTGCGCCAGGGCAAGGTCGAGCCCCGTGAACAGGGGTTGATCCCCATATCCCATGGCAAGCCCCTTCCCGCGGATGAGCCAGTCACCGGTGGGAGGGATGGTCGCCTCGGGCCAGGCGGAGGGCTCCGCCGCCAGCAGGGCCCGGGTATAGGCATGGGATGGCGTGTGCAGCACACGCTCGGCGGGCCCCTGCTCCACGATCTCTCCTCCCTTGACCACCAGCACCCAGCCCCCCAATGCGCGAGCCAGGGAGAGATCATGGGTGATGGTCAGCAGATGGCGTCCACGGGCCAGGTAGCCCAGCAACAAGGCACCCAGCCTGGCTGCGGCCTGGCTGTCGAGCCCCTTGGTGGGCTCGTCGGCCACCAGCAGACGGGCCTCCCCCAGGGTGGCGGCGGCAAAGGCCGCGCGCTGGGCCATGCCTCCCGAGAGTTGGTGTACAAAAGCGCCCTCCCGCCCGGCCAGTCCAAGCCGCTCGAGGGCGGCGCGGGCCCGCGATCGGGCCTCCTTACCCCCTGGCAGCCACCCCTCCTCCACCTGAGCAAGCAACCCCATGGTGGGATCCAGCGCCAGCACCGGCTCCTGGGGCAGCATCGCCAGCTCCCGCCCCCAGAGAGTGCGCAGGCGAGGCGTGTCGGCCAGGTTGTGATGGCGGCCACCCGACACCATCTCGCCCCGGCCTGTCAGGGGGGCTGGCAAGGTCCCCATCAGGGCATGAGCCAACAGGGATTTGCCCGAACCGCTCTCCCCGATCAGGGTCAGGGCGGTGCCGGGATGAATGGTGAAATCCAGCGCCTGCAACAGGGTTTTCTGGCCATCATCGACCTGCAACCCCTTGATATGAATGGCCGTCATGAGGTGGCTCCTTGTGAAGATGGCATGTCAAAGCCGCGCGTCTGATGAAGCAGCACCAGAGCCAGCAACATCAGCCCCATGACAAGAATGGGGGCCAGTAGCAGACGGGGAGCCTCCTGATAGTGGGGCAGTGCCTCCGTCATCATCAGCCCCAGCTCCGGCGTGGGCGGCTGAATGCCCACTCCGACAAAGCCCAGGGTAGAGAGGGTTAGAATGGCACCCGCTAGGCCGAAGGCCATCATGGTGAGCAACTGGGGGGCGAGCTCGGGCCAGAGATGGCGCCGCACCACATGGGCATGGCCGAATCCCAGCAGACGGGACGCCTCCACCTGGGGCGAGGCGAGCAGCCCCCGGCTGCGGGCACGCACCACCCGGTAATACTCCACCCACTGGGCCATGGCCAACCCGAGATAGAGGATGGCAAAGCCCCCCTGGGCCATGGCGGAGAAGAGCAGCACCAGCAACAGGCCTGGCAGGGCCAGCACGCCGTCGGCCAGACTGCGCAGCAGACCGTCGACCCAGCCGCCGCGCCAGGCCGAGAGCCAGCCCAGCAATGAGCCCAGCAGCGCCGCCGTGATGACGCACAGCAGTCCCAGCAGCAGGGAGAGCCGGGTCGCCGCCGCGAGGCGCGCCATCAGGCTACGCCCCATCTGATCCCGCCCGAGGGGCTCCTGCCAGGAGGGATCAGCCAGAAACTGTGCCAGATCCTGAGCCGCCGGATCGGGCCAGAGCACGGGGCCCAGCAGGGCAAACAACACCACCAGCAGGAGCAGGCCCAGCCCCGTTTTGACAGACAACGACATGATCAGAACTCCTTGGGACCACGGGGGTCAATGGCAAGACAAAGCAGATCGGTGAGGGTATTGAGCAGCACGAAGAGCACCGCCAGCACCAGCACAGTCCCCTGAACCATGGGGATGTCGCGCCAGAAGATGGCGTGCACCAGCGCATGGCCGATCCCGGGCCAGGCAAACAGGCTCTCGACCACCACGACCCCCTCGATGAGCAGCACCAGCTGCACGCTGGTGTAGGCGATGATGCTGACCCCGGTGTTGCGCAGACCGTGGCGCCAGAAAACCCGGGCCGGCGAAAGCCCCTTGGTGAGGGCAAATCGGTAATAACCGGACTGCACCACGGTGAGCACGCTTTCACGCACCACCCGAGAGAGCACGCCGGAGAGCCCCAATCCCAGGGTCAGGGCGGGCAGCAGCAGGTTGCTCGCCTCCCCGTGCCCTGCCGCACTGACCCAGCCCAGCTCCACCGAGAGCATCACCATGAGCACCAGGCCGAGCAAGAAGGGGGGCAACGCACGCATCAGCACGCTCCAGCCCAGGGTCAGGCGATCACACCATCCCCCCGGGCGCAGCGCACTCAGGCTGCCAAGCGGCAGCGCCACCACCAGCGCCAGCACCACGGAGGCGCTCGCGAGCGTCAGGGTGGCGCCCAGGTGATGACCCACGTCGGTGGCGACCGGTGCGCCCGTCACCAGGGAGCTGCCGAGATCCCCTTGCAGCAAGGCCCACAGCCAGTCGCCAAAACGGGCAAGGGCCGAGCCGGCCAGCCCCAGCTCGCTGCGCACCGCGTTGGCCGCCTCGGCGGTGACATAGTCATAGCCATAACGACCCGCCGCGATGCGAAAGGCGATGTCTCCGGGCAGGGACTGCACCATCAGAAAACAGAGTCCGGCCACCAGCAGGGCAACCACCAGCGCCTGCATCAGACGCTGACCCAGTATCCCCATGACGCGAGACAAGGGGGTCGCTGTCATCGTGCGCTCCATGTCAACTTGTCCAGGCCATAGCTGCGCTCCTGGGGATCGAGTTCAAACCCCTCCAGCCCCCGACTGACCGCCGCGCTCTGGCGGTACCAGGCGATGGGCAGGAGCGGCAACTCCTGTTGCAGTGTCGTGGCTATCTCCCGGCGAGCCGCGGCGGCGTCTGTGGGCGACAAGGCTTGCGTGGCAAGGCGGGTCAGTGTTTGCGTCATGGCCGGGGAGTGCCAGTTCATCACCCCCCAGTCCGCACCGGCAGGGGCCAAGTCCCCCAGCAAAGTGACCAGGGGATCCGGTACCAGGGCATAATTGCGGGCGTAGAGACCAAGCTGGAGCGAGCCGTCCTGATGGCCCGCCGGGATCTCGCTCGAGTTGCCCACCGCCACCTTGAGATCCACCCCCACCGCCTTCCACTGCGCCTGCAGTGCCGTGGCGAGGAGCGGCAGCTCCGGACGGTCAGGGAAGGTACGCAAGGTCAAGGCGAAGCGCTCTTCCCCCTTGCGCAGCACACCGTCCTCTCCCGGCTGCCAGCCTGCCGCCGCGAAGGCCGCCCGGGCCGCCTTGACGTCATAGGCAAGCGGCGTCAACCCGAGCTGGTGCCACTCCCCCAGAGTGGGGGGAAAGAGCTGGGTTGCCGCCATCTCGGGATCCCGCAGCAGGGCGGCTGCCATACCACGACGATCGATGGCGAGACTCAGGGCACGGCGCACCACCGGATCGCTCAGACGAGGATCGGCGCCATTGAGCTTGAGCTGGATGGTCCGTGGCAGGGTAACCGAGGCGATGGAGACCCGTGACGCCTGCTGCAAGCGGCGGATGCTGACCGGATCCAGCCCCCAGGCAATATCGGCCTGACCGCTCTCGGCCATCAGGGTGCGGCTCTCTGCACGCCCCACCGTCAGGTAGCTGACCTCCTCGATTGCGGGCCTGGCCCCCTGCCAGCCGTCGAAACGCACAGTCTCTATCCGCTGGGGTTGTTGCAGGCGGGTGATGCGGTAGGGGCCAGAGCCTATCACCTGGGTTACCTCCCCCTTGGCATCGTAGGCGGCCTTCGCCAGGATCTGGGTGCTGGGGTGGGCCAGCACGGCCGGCAGGGAGGCGAAGGGTTCGCTCAGGGTGACCTTCAAGACGCCATCTCCAGATCCGATGGACGCAATGGGAGCGCTGGTCATCACGCCGGGCTTGCGCCAGGCCTGTTGCAGGGCAAAAGCGGCCTGCTCGGCGCTCACCTCGCTGCCATCGTGAAAACGGGCCCCGGGACGCAACGTGAATCGCCACTGCAGACCGTCATCGCTACGCGACCACTCACTGGCAAGCCCGGGTTGCAGATTGCCTTTCCCATCGACATCCACCAGGGTCTCCGCCACCTGCATGCGAGTAAAGAAGACCCCGTTGCTGGCGGGGTCGACACTGTGGATCTCCCAGGGCCCCACCATGGCAAGCGGTTTGCCGTCGGCTGCAGTCGTTCCTGCCATCAGAGCCAGGGCGAACCACCCGGCTGCGGTGCATTTTTTTGTCATCCTTTCCATCCAAGCTTCATGTTCATCAACCAAAGAAATGGCGTTATAACATAACAATTAATCAGGAAAAATGACTTTTGATTTTTGATAAATGGCTTATTTGAAAGACAAAAAGCGACTGCGATGCAGATCGTCAAACAACGGGGAGTCAAAGGGGAATAAAAAAGATGGCCCGTCAGGGCCATCATGATGGTGTCAGCGAGTCACCATCTGCTGCGCCCGCTTGACCTGATCCTCGGGGCTCTCATTGCGCGGTGGAATGGTGATGCCCTTCTGGCAGGCGGGCCTGGCTTCCATGCGTGCCATCCAGGCCTGCAAATGCACCAACCCCTCGATGGAGATACCACTCCAGTCGTGGATGCGCACCCAGGGCCAGGTAGCGATATCGGCGATGCTGTACTCGTCCGCCAGATACTCATGGTGTGCCAGATGACCGTCGAGCACCTCGAACAGGCGTCGCCCCTCCTTCTGGTAACGCTCGATGGCGGCCGGGATCTTCTCGGGGAAATAGCGATAGAAGACGTTGGCCTGCCCCATCATGGGACCGACGCCCCCCATCTGGAACATCAGCCACTGGATCGCCTGGGAGCGGCGCTTGGGATCCTGCGGCAGCAACTTGCCGGTTTTTTCCGCCAGATAGATAAGGATGGCGCCGGACTCGAACACCGCGAAGTCACCGTTGTCCCGATCGACGATGGCCGGGATGCGGCCATTGGGGTTGATGGCCAGGAACTCGGGCTTCTTCTGCTCCATGGTCGCGAAATCAAGGGGAATGACCTTGTAGGGCAGCCCCAGCTCTTCGAGGGCGATCGACACCTTGAACCCGTTGGGCGTGGCGGCAGTGTACAACTCTATCATCTTGGACTCCTTGAACGTTCAGGGGAAAGGATCAGGCCTGGGCGCTGGACCGGGCACTCACCCGTTCATGCCAGTCCTGCAAATGGGGCTGTTCGGGGGTGATACGCAGGCCGACCACCTTGCCAAAATCAATGGTACAGAGGGCAAGAATGTCGGCGATGGTGAAGCGTTCCCCCGCAATATAGGGCACCTCGGCAAGACGGGCATCAAGCTTGTCAAACCAGATCTGAGCCTGTTGCTTGCACTCCTCCCCCCATTCGGGGAAGACCCGCTCCCGGTCTTTGTAAAAACCGGTGATATGACGAAACGCCATACCGGTCGGCAGCCAGAGGTTGAACTCGATGAAGCGACTCCACATCTCTATGGTGGCGCGCTCCAGCGCAGTGCTGCCAAACAGGTTCGGCTCGGGGTGGAGCTCTTCAAAATAGCGGTAGATGGCCAGGGTTTCACTCAGACAGGTTCCGTCATCGAGTTCCAGCACAGGAATGCGCCCGGTCGGGTTCTTGGTCAAAAAAAAGGCGGGCGCCAGGTTTTCCCCCGCCCCCAGATCGACCTGTTGATATTCCATCTCGATCCCCTTCTCCGCCAGAAACATTCTGACCCGACGGGCATTGGGGGCTCGTCTCAACTCATAAACCTTCATGTCACCTCCGTCGACGAACACACAGTGAGCCGCTGCGCAGGCCATAGCAAAGCGGCACAATGTCGGTCAGTTATGACAAATATTGTGCCCCTTGAACAGCCCGCATCGAGGGGGAGATGATTAGCTGCTCAGTACCCCTGGTTGGCGCTGGCGCAGCAAGATAAGACGGGAAAGCAGCGGGAAATAGGATTCAAACTTGCTTTGCAGCACCAGGCTGCAGGCAGGATCCGCCAGTTCGGCCTCATCCAGCAGAATACCGTTGGAAACGAAATAAAAATGCGGATCCCGGACATCCGGCCCCTGTGGAGTATGTTCATACTGTCGATGCACCAACAGGGGAAGCACCGGCAATCCCAGTGTACTGCCTCCTGCTGGCCAGAGCGGAACAGGCCAGGCAGCCCCCTCTTCTTCCAGCAGCAGGATCGCCGCTTCGTCCTTCGACGGTTGCCACTGCTGGGGCTGCGCCACCCGGACCTCGGTGACATAATCGCTCTCTTCGCTGGCGGCACGCAGTGCGGCCAACACACCCAGAGTCGTCGGCGACGACGGTTTCTGACTGACTAATGACAGATTCATGGCTCATATCCCTATGCTCACCACAGCCTGTTATCCGGCTGTCGCGATAAGACTAGTTGATTACAGGTCTTTATTGGAGCCGTCAGATCTGTCAGTCACCACCCTGACCGAATGAGGGCATAGCAGTTGCTATTCCCGAATATCTTGGTAAGATATCGCGTCCTTTTATCCCCCGTTCTTTAACATCCAGTGGTGAACCTATGCATCCGATGCTGAATATCGCCGTGCGCGCTGCGCGCAACGCCGGTCAAGTAGTAGTAAAAGCCTTTTCTCAACCCGAGAACATCGAGGTTATCCAGAAAGGCAGCAATGACTTCGTGACCAACGTTGACCGTGACGCCGAAGCGGCCATCATTCACACCATCAAAAAATCTTACCCGGAACACAGCATCGTTGCTGAAGAGTCTGGCGAGATTGCCGGTACCAATCCGGACTACCAATGGATCATCGACCCACTGGATGGCACGACCAACCTGGTCAAAGGCATTCCGCACTTTGCCGTTTCCATCGCTCTGCGCGTCAAGGGCAAGACCGAACAAGCCGTTGTCTACGATCCCATCCGTGACGAGCTGTTCACTGCCACCCGCGGCAGCGGCGCCCAGCTGAACGGCTACCGCATCCGTGTCGGCAAGGCCAAAGAGCTCTCCGGCACTATCTTGGCCACCGGGTTCCCGTTCAAGCAGAAGCACCACATCGAACCCTACCTGAAGATGTTCCAGAGCATGTTCATCGAGTGTGCCGATATCCGCCGTGCTGGCTCCGCCGCGCTGGATCTCGCCTATGTGGCCGCTGGCCGCGTCGACGGTTTCTGGGAAATCGGCCTGAAACCCTGGGACACCGCCGCCGGTGAGCTGCTGGCCAAAGAAGCCGGCGCCATCGTCACCGACTTCGTCGGTGGTCACAACTACGAAAACTCCGGCAACATCGTGGTGGCCAACCCCCGCGTGCTGAAAGAGATGCTCGGCAAGATCCGTGAAAACCTGCCGGAATCCCTGGCCAAGTAATCCCGGATACCCGTGAAAAAAATGCCAGTCGGTTCGCCGACTGGCATTTTTTATTCCTGACTACAGCGAAAATCCCGCCCCTCTCGATGACTCAGCGGGATCAGATAGTGCCGTTGCGTCCCATGTTGATCACCACCCGGCGGTTCTTGGCTCGGCCAGCTTCCGTTTCGTTGGAGGCCACGTGCTGTTTCTCACCGTGCCCTTCCACCGAGATCTTGCCCTCCTCGATGCCGAGATCCACAAACACCTGCTTGATGGCATCCGCCCGCTTCTCGGAGAGCTTCTGGTTTGGCCAGCGGCCGCCATAGCTGTCGCTGTAGGCGTCGATCACCACCACATCGATGCTCTTGTCTGCCTTCACATAATCACCGATCATCGCCAGCCGCCGCTTGGAGGCCGGTGACAACTGATCGCTGTTCTTGTCATAGGAGAGCACGCTGAAGGCGATGTCGTTGAAGCTGTAGGGCAGCAAGCCACTCAGGCAGTCCATGAACGCCTGGTACTTGACCCTGAAATTGACCGACGAGAGCGATACCCGCACCGGCCTGTCCTGACGATACCAGTCGCGATACTGGAAAGTCGGCATACGCCCTCCTTCCAGCTCGTCCAGCATGGTCCAAGCGGTCTGCCCCGCCACCAGGCCGTCAAACTGCTGATAGAACTGCAACTGGCTGATCTGACGCCCGGCCACCCCGGGACGCCAGCTGGGGGGCATGATCCCGAGGCTCACTGTCTGGGTACGCGCCTGGGGTCGCTGCCCCTTGAGCTCGAAATCCAGATTGATCTTGCGCCCGGCCCGGCTGACAAAGGCCCCGGTTCCCCAGCGGGGAATAGGATGCTCCAGCCTGCACTCCACCTGGGTATCAGAGGTCAGGCGCCAGACGGATTGATCCAGACCGGCGCCAAATTCGGTCACGCCCGCCTGCAACTGCATACTCACTGATATGCTGATCAACCCCAACACCCAAGCATTCAACGGCTTGTCCTCCACACTATCTCGAATTATCTATCGGCAGCGGCAGGACAAGCTTTAGGTCAAAACGCTCAGTGGGGGGAAGAAGGGGCCATCAGCTTGAAGCTGGCGATGCGTCCCGCCAGATCCCGGGCCAGGGCATCCAGTTCGGCACTGTGTTGTTGCAGGGTATGGGAGTGCTGGCGATGGGCCTCATACACGTCACGGATGGTCATCACGTTTTGCTGGATGTCGTCGGTCACGTAACGCTGCTCCTCGGTGGCGGTGGCCACCTGGGCCGTCATGTCGCTCACCTTGCGCACCTCGTTGACGATGTCGGTCAGCTCGCTCCCCGCCCGTTTGGCCTCCGTCACGCTAAGGCCGGCCTGTTCGGTGCCCGTGTGCATGGCAGCCACCGCCTCGTTGGCCCCCTGGCGCAAGCGGCCCAGCATCCGCTCTATGTCATCCGTCGCCTGCTGGGTACGGGAGGCAAGCGCTCTCACCTCGTCGGCCACCACTGCAAAGCCGCGCCCGGATTCACCGGCACGGGCCGCCTCGATGGCGGCATTGAGGGCCAGCAGGTTGGTTCTGTCCGAGATCTGCTTGATGAGGCTCAAGGCCTCCCCCACCGACTCGGTATCCCGATGCAGGCTGTCCACCAGGTGCCGGGTATCCACCAGCGTGCCCGCCACCTGCTGGATGGTGTGGATGGTCTGATCCACCTCCTTGTCACCCTGCTTCGCCCGGCCGATGGCCTGCTGAGTCGCCTGGGAGGTCTGGGTTGCGTTGCGGGCAATCTCCGCGACAGTCGATGCCATCTCGGTGGCGGCAGTCGCCACCAGATCCACCTGCCCGCATCCCCTGACTACGCCGGCATTCACCTCGGCAATGACCTCGGCCGAGCTGGCGGCGCTGCGTATCAGCACATCACAGGAGTGGCGCACAGCCAGCAGCAAACTTTCCAGATGCCCGAGGAAATGGTTCAGATCCCGCGCCAGGGCCCCCAGCTCATCCCCGGATCGCCAGTCGACCCGCACGGTCAGGTCGTTCTCCTGCACCAGGCGCTTGAAGGTCTGGTGCAGGGCCATGAAGCCCAGATGCAGATCCCGCACCACCCGCCAGCAGACGAAGGTGGTCAGGACGATGCACAGCAACACGCCAGCCGCCCCCCACCAGAAGTCACTGGCACTCCCGACCCGCATCTGTTCAACCCGCTCGAAGAGCTGCTGATAGAGGCTGTCTTCTATCTCCTTGAGCAGGCCTATCTTGTCGGTACTCAAGGCAAACCAGGCCTCCGCATCGACACCAAAACCGCCGCTTGCCGCCTTGTCCAGGGCCAGTTTCTCCATGGCGGCCACCTTGGCCACCACGGGTGAGGCGAAGCTGTCGTTCAGCAACTGACGCTGTGCTGGACTCGCCACCGCCTGGAAACGTTCGAGATAGGTATTCTGGGCCGCCAGCAGGGAGATGAACTGCTGCAACAGCGCTGGCGTGAAGCTGTCACGGCCAAAGACGTTGCTGAGCGTCGCCCGCTCCAGCCCCGCACGCTCCTTGCTCTGCAGGAAGGCGGCGTAGGCATTGGTCTGCAGGGCGATGGTGGCATCCATGCTGTCGACGCTTATCTTGTCCACCACCGCCAGCAAGGCGGTCACGAGGCGGGTATAGAAGCCGACCTGTTCCGCCACCTCGACCCCCAGGGCGCTGACCCGCTCACGCATGGCGGTGAGTCCCGCCACTCCCTGCTGCACCTCCGTCAGCGCCAGCAAGGCAGGATCCTGATGAAAACGCTGCAACAGGCTGTCCACCACCTTGCGCTGGGCAGGCAGCGCATCGCGAAACTTGTTGCCGCCAGAGCCGAGGAAGCCGGCCGACATGCCGCGCTCCCGTTGAAGCTCATGGGCCAGCTGCGCCGCCTCCTTCACCACCGCCAGCGCGACCAGGGCGCCGCTCATCTCCTGTTCGACCCGATAACGTTCATAGACGTACCGGCCTGAGAAAAACAGCAGGGCCAACAGCGGTAGACAGACCACCAACATCATCTTGTGTGCCAATCCCAGCTTCTTCATCGTCCTCTCCCTCCATGGTTGACGTCGCCCATTATAAGCACAGGTGTTTCAAAATGGCCCTCTTGCCGTCCCATGGCGGCAGATAAGGGACAAGGGCACGCTTTTTTGCCATAATGCCGCCTCCTTTCACGCCGACCGAGATACCATGACCGACGCCGTTCACACCCTCAAGGGCCGTTTTCGCGGCTTTTACCCCGTCGTCATCGATGTTGAAACCGCCGGATTCAATGCCAAGACCGATGCCCTGCTGGAAATAGCCGCCCACACCCTCAAGATGGATGAGCAGGGCTGGCTCGTCCCTGACCAGATCTTCCATTTTCATGTCCAGCCTTTTGAGGGCGCCAATCTGGAGAAAGCGGCGCTGGAGTTCACCGGCATCGACCCCTTCAACCCGCTGCGGGGCGCGGTGGACGAGAAGGAAGCACTCACCGAGATCTTCAAGGGGGTGCGCAAGGGCATGAAGGAGCAGGATTGTGGTCGCGCCATCATAGTGGCCCACAACGCCACCTTCGACCACGGCTTCGTGATGGCCGCCGCCGAGCGGGCCGGCCTCAAGCGCAATCCGTTCCACCCCTTCGCCACCTTCGACACCGCCGCCCTCTCGGGTCTTGCCCTGGGGCAGACGGTGCTGGCCAAGGCCTGTCAGAGCGCCAATATCCCCTTTGACAACAAAGAGGCCCACTCGGCCCTCTACGACACCGAGCGCACCACAGAGCTCTTCTGCCACATCGTCAATCGCTGGAAGAGCCTGGGAGGCTGGCCTCTGGCCAACCCGGATGAAACGACGGACACCGAAGACGAGGGCTGAACACTCCCAGCCCCTGCCCAGACAGGCTGCCCATGGCAGCCTGTCTGCATGAGGGGACCTGTCTGGGCAACGAAGAAGGGCCATTTTCCCGGTTCCCGTTCACCGCCAGCAGAAGATGCGTCCCTTGGCCGGGATCCGCCGATTTTTTTCTCGACATTTAGCCTGTTTTTCGCAGACTAGCTGGCTTTCACACGACTGACAGCAACACAATCCATAAGGAAATCAAATGAATCCTGTTGTTATCGCGGTGGCGCTGATGCTGGTGCTCAGCCTGCTGCGGATCAATGTGGTGGTCTCCCTCGCCATCGGTGCCATCGTGGGTGGCCTGCTCGGCGGACTCTCCCTCGAGCAGACCCTCAGCACCTTCACCGGCGGCCTGGGCGGCGGTGCAGAAATCGCCCTCTCCTACGCTATGCTGGGGGCGTTCGCGGTGGCCATCTCCCGCTCCGGCATCACCGATCTGCTGGCCCGCAAGGTCATCAACCAGCTCGGCAAGGATGCCAGCAGCACCCGCATTCTCTGGGTCAAGAGCCTGCTGCTCACCTCGGTGCTCGCGGTCTCCATCTCCTCCCAGAACCTGATCCCGGTGCACATCGCCTTCATTCCCATCCTGATCCCGCCGCTGCTGCATGTCATGGCCCAGATGCAGATCGACCGCCGTCAGGTGGCCTGCGTCATCACCTTCGGCCTGACCGCTACCTACATGCTGCTGCCGGTGGGCTTTGGCGGCATCTTCCTGAACAACATCCTGGCCAAGAATCTCGTCGACAACGGCGTACCGGTGGAATTCAGCCAGTTGCCCCTGGCGATGGCCATCCCGGTATTTGGCATGTTCCTCGGCCTGCTCATCGCCGTCTTCTTCAGCTACCGCAAGCCGCGTCAGTATGATCTGGAGAAGATCCTGGCCGCCGAACCCGAGACGGTCGAGCTCAATCTCAACCACATCTGGGTCGCCCTGCTGGCCATCGCCGTGGCACTCGGTCTGCAACTGATGACCAACAGCATCGTGCTGGGGGCGCTCGCAGGCTTCATCATCTTCACCTGCGGCGGCGTCATCAAATTCCGCGAGAGCCAGGATGCCTTCACCCAGGGTGTGCGCATGATGTCCCTCATCGGCTTTATCATGATCTCGGCCGCAGGCTTCGCCGCCGTCATGAAGGAGACCCACGGGGTGGAGAGTCTGGTGCAGTCCGTCTCCAGCATGATGGCAGGTCACAAGGGATTGGCGGCCTTCCTGATGCTGCTGGTGGGCCTGCTCATCACCATGGGGATCGGCTCCTCCTTCTCCACCGTGCCCATCATCGCCACCATCTATGTGCCCCTGTGCATCCACCTCGGCTTCTCGCCCATGGCGACCATCGCCCTGGTGGGCACCGCGGGCGCGCTGGGGGACGCGGGCTCCCCCGCCTCCGACTCGACGCTCGGCCCCACATCGGGCCTCAATGCGGACGGTCAGCACGACCACATCTGGGACAGCGTGGTGCCAACCTTCATCCACTACAACATCCCCCTGGTGATCTTCGGCTGGATTGCCGCCATGGTGCTCTGAGACCATCCCAAGCAGACAGACAAAAGGCGACCCCGGAGTCGCCTTTCTTGTCTTGCACATGCCTCAGATGGCCGGTTGCAGCCCCCGCCTGCCGGCCAGGGCGCAGAGACAGGCCACCAGGGCCAACCCCATGCCGGCTGCTCCCACCCCGAGCCAGTGTCCCTGTTGCCAGACCAGCATCCCCAGGCTGGAGCCGAGGGTTCCCCCCAGGAACATGCCGGTCATGAAGAGGGTATTGATGCGCCCCCTGGCCTCAGGTCTCAGACCATAGATGCGCTGCTGATGGGCGATGAGTGCGCTCTGCACTCCGAGATCCAGCAAGATGACCCCGCACGCCAGCCCGGCCAGAGAGAGCCACAGCTCGAAGCAGATCCAGGCAAGCACCACCAGCACGGCACCGGCCAATACCACTGGTCTGGCCCCCAACCGATCCGCCATCCGGCCTGCCAAAGGGGCCGCCACCACCCCAGCCACCCCGATGACCCCGAACAGACCCGCCATGTCGGCCCCCAACCCATAGGCAGGTTCGGCCAGGTAGAACGCCAGCACGGTCCAGAAGGCGCTGAAGGAGGCAAACAGCAAGGCCTGGGTCAGGGTCGCGCGGCGCAGGGCGGGCTCCTCGCGCCACAGACCGACCAGAGAGTGAAGCAGACGGCCATAACCGAGGGGAGAGCGCGGCAATCCGGACGGTATCATCCTGGCCATCAGCAGAGCCCCCGACAGGGCCAGGGGAATGGCCAGCCAGAACATGGTGCGCCAACTGCCATAAGCGGTGACCAGGCCAGCGACGGTGCGGCTGAGCAGTATTCCGGTCAGCAGGCCGCTCATCACGCTGCCGACCACGGCACCCCGGCGGGCGGGATCTGCCAGGGTCGCCGCCACCGGAACTATCTGCTGGGCCGCCGTGGCCCCGATGCCGAGCAGGACGGAGGCCAGCATCAAGGTGGTGGCACTCGTGGCCGTGGCCGCCAGCAGGGAAGCCAGCGCGATCAGTGCAAACTGCCCCGGAATGAGCCAGCGGCGCTCGACCACATCGCCAAGCGGCACCAGCAAAAGCAGACCCATGGCATAGCCGAGCTGGGTCAGCATGGCGATCAATGGCATGCCCGAGTGCCCGGGAAAGTCCTGCGCCATCACCGCCAGCATGGGCTGGTTGTAGTAGATGTTGGCAACTGCCAGGCCGCATGACAGGGCCATGGCGAAGAGCAGGGAGGGGCCGGGGGTTGCGGCCCCTCCGGCAGAAGGCGATGTACTCATGATCTTCTCCTCGTGGTAGAAGGGCTCCCGCCAGGACACGGGCCCCATGCGCACAGCCTACCCGGGGAGCGTCGCCACCAGTAGAGCGGTGGGGACCATAACAGTTATTCCGCTGGTGCATGCCCCACGCCGGGCAGGCCGGTCACGAATGCCAGAAAGGCACTCGCCTTGGCACCGGGCTGGCGACCTGCCGGGAGCAGGGTCCAGAGCTCCTGCATGGGCAGTTGCCACTCGGGCAGCACCGCCACCACCTCGCCGCGGGCAAGCTCGGGGGCAAACATCCACTCCGAGGCGATACCAAGCCCCAGTCCTGCCAGCACGGCGGCGCGCATGCCTTCGGCCGCCGAGACCGTCAGCCTGCCTTCTCCGGAAACCACTTTCTCTTCGACGCCGCGGCGAAATCGCCACTGCTGCCCCACTCCGGGCCGTGGACTGTAAAGCACCAGATCATGCTGTTGCAGAGCCTGAGGGGTCTCAGGCTCTCCTTTGGCGGCCAGATAGGCCGGCGTCGCCAACACCCGCACGTCGCTTCGGGCGAGGCAGCGGGCGACCAGCGACGAGTCAGCCTGTTTGCCGATCCGCAGAGCCACCTCGATGCCCGCCGAAATGAGATCCACATTGCCGTCATCCAGCAGGATCTCCAGATCCAGTCCCGGGTGAGCCGCCAGAAAACCGGCAAGATGGGGAATGATATGCAGGCGGGCGAAGGTGACGGGAGCGCTCACCCGCAGACGCCCGCTCAGGCCCGCCCGGCATTGCTGCACCATGGCATCGGCCTCGTTGACCTGGGCCAGGATCTCTCTCGCCCGCAGATAGTAGGCCTCTCCGGCCTCGGTGGGCGCCAGCCCCCGGGTCGAACGCAGCAACAGGCGACTGCCAAGGTGCGCCTCAAGCTGGGCAATCAATCTGGAAACCGTGGGTTGCCCCATCCCCAGTCGGCGGGCCACCGCCGAAAACGAGCCGGTCTCCACCGCCAGCACGAACACCTCCATCACCCCCAAGCGATCCATTTATGGCTCCTCTGCCCTGTGGCACTGTTCGTGGCACTGTTCGTGGCACTGTTCGTGGCACAAGGTAGCACCGGGCCTGCCCTCTCGCACCCTCGTTCTGGCAGGAGGCACAAGAAAACCGCGTCAAGGGCGGTCCTGCCATGGGAGAAAGGTGTCGGGATGAAATATCAACCAGGAACAATCGAACAGAGGGACTCGAAGACAAGGCTACAGGGGCTCGATTGCTCCAAGGCTACCCCAGTGCCACTTCCTGAATGGCGGCGCTGTGGGCGAAATAGCGGTGACAGAACTGCATGAACTCCGGCAGCGGCAAGGGACGCGAGTAGAAATAACCCTGGATCTCATCCACCCCTATGGTGAGCACCGCCTTGAGCTCATCGCTGTTTTCCACCCCTTCCGCCACGACGCGCACCCCCAACTGATGAGAGAGGGTGGTGATGGTTTCGACGAAGAGCGCCTGCCGGGTGTCACTGTCAATCGCGGTGATAAAGGATCTGTCTATCTTGAGCTTGTCGAAATAGAGTTCACGCAGGTAAGAGAACGAGGACCAGCCGGTTCCGAAGTCATCGAGGGCCACCCGTACCCCTATCTGGCGCAGGGAGTGGATGATCTGCTTGCTGAGGGCGATGTCATCGAGGGCGATGGTTTCGGTCAGCTCCACTATCAACTGGTGCAGCCCCAATGGCCCATCTTCCATCTTCTCTTCAATCTCCCTGGCCAACCCCATGTTGAACATGGAGTTGGAGAGGTTGATGGAGATCTCGAGCGGTGCTAGCACCTCCTCCGGGAAGCCGGACAGATCGAGCTGCATGCGCCGGATGATCCAGCCCCCGAGCGCCTCGCCCAACCCGTTCTCTTCTGCCAGCGAGATGATGTCGAGGGGGGCAATAAAGCCATATTCCGGATGATGCCAGCGGATCAGCGCCTCGGCCCGCAGCCTCACCACACTCTGGCCGCGCACGATGGGCTGATAGTAAAGGGCCAGTTGCGGGCATTGCGGGCAGTGGATAAGCTCCCGCAGCTCGGTCGACAGCCGGCGTTTGCGCTGATAGTGCTGATACATGCTGCTGGAGAAGAGCACATTGCGATTCAGCCGCTTGCGCTTGGCGCTGTCGAGGGCGATATCGGCAAACAGCAGCATCTCTTCCGGTGAATGATCCGGTTTCACGTACTGGCTGGTGCCCATGAAGACCCGCACCCGGTGCGCCGGATCGGCGGCAAACACCAGATCCGCCAGCTCGCTGCGCAGTTGCTCCAGAAACGGGAAGCGCAGATAGGTGGGCATGGTGCCGGTGATGATGAGGGTGAACTCGTCACTGCCGGTTCGGGCAGCGAAGATCCCCTGGCCAGAGGCGGCGCGGATCCGCGCCGCAAGCCGTTTGAGCAAGGCGTCCCCCACTTCGTAACCCAGACTGTCATTGACCTCCCTGAAATGCCCCAGATCCATGAGACAGACGGTGATGCTGCTGCGCCGACCGGGATGGCTGGTCCACTGCTGGAGGTGCTTGATGAGCGCCGCCCGGTTGGGGAGACGGGTGAGGGGATCGTTCCACGCCAGAAAATGCTGGCGGCGCACTTCGCGAAACAGCACCATCAACATCACCATGGTTGCCAGCATCAGAAATCCCAGGATGAAGAAGTTCTGGGTTCTCGACTCGTTGAGCAGCTCGCGCTGGGCGATGGCAGAAGGCCCGGTGAAGTTTTTCACCATCACGTCCCGCACCCCGCGCATCTCGTCATCGAGTGCGGCCGTGAACATCTTGAGTGCGGGGGAATCCGGCTCCCCTTGCACCACATCCTGCTCATAGCGTTCGAAGAGGGCGAGGATCTTGCCGACTGCCTGGTCCGCGCCGTATCGGACCCTGACCGACTTTGCCTCCTCCCCGTGCAGGAAGACATCGAGCCGGTTCCAGGCAATGTCAAAGCGCTTGTTCATCTCCTCCCGGCTGGCGGCACCGGCACGATAGAGCTTCAAACCCTCTTCGAAGGCGTGGATCTCCAACTCGAGCTGGGCCAATGCCCAGGCGGAGAGCTGGGTGTAACGCGTCACCGCATTGAACGCGCGGTCATAGTTCCAGACCGACCAGAGGGTCACCCCCAAAAAGGTGGTCACCATCAGGATCAGGCTCAAGAACTTGCCGCGCAGCATCTTATTTGCTCTCCAGCGCCGTCAGCTGCCACACCATCCGGCTGTGATAGAGCTCCTTGTTGAGTTCGGGATGGTCGGTGAGGGGATAAATGACCCAGAGCGGCCCCTTGTTGCGCAGGGTCAGAGCCTTGCCATCCTGCTTCTCGGCCACCAGCACCGGGTACTTCTCCCCGTCTTCCAGCGGCAGTGCGGCCCAGTATTCATTGACCGCGAGGGCCTTGACCTCCTGGCTCTTGAGACCGTAGATCCTGACCAGGTCCCGCAGCAACACCCCGCGATAGAGGTGCTCCCCCTCGGTCCAGGGCGTCCCCGTCTTAACTTCCGTCTGCGGCAAGGCCTCAAACTCGGTACGGGTCAGCACCACCTCCCCCTTGCCATTGCAGCACCCCGCCCCCGCAATTCTGAAGAAGGGCTCCTCCGCCAACACCATACCCGACACGAGCCATCCAGATATCAGCAACACCTTGCCAAGCCACTTGCCCATCACGCACCTCCCTGTCATACGGTTTATTTATTCATCTCACTCTGCTGACTCATATGCAAACAACAGAATGCACCTTCAGACCAAAGTCGCAGTCGTTTGCAACCAGCAACTATCTCTGCGCCTTCCAAAAGTACCCAATCGATTCCCAAAGAATGACACCAGGCGCCACCCCCAGGCAAATGGATTGCACCATTTTTCTTTCACTGGCTCCTCATCAAACCGGGTGCCCGCCACGGCCGGAAATAGGTGACAATCTTCGCTACGCATCTGAAAAACAGACACAAAAAAGGCCACTCCATGGAGCGGCCTTCTCATCAGTGCAGTCAGGGTTTAGCTGTCGCGGCGCTTGTTGCCACCGAATTTGCGACCCTTGTCGAAACCGCCTTCACGGCGATCCTTGTTGAAGGGACGGTCACCCTGGGGACGGCGATCCTTGTTGAAAGGACGGTCGCCACGGAACGGACGATCACCACGGGGCGGACGGGGAGCAGTGTTGCCACCGGCCGGCACTTCGGTGTAACGGGTGATCTGCAGCGGACGCTGGCAGACACGGGCCTTCTTGATCACTTCCAGCACCTCGGCGCTCATGCCCTTGGGCAGATCGACGGTGGAGAAGTCATCGGCGATGTCGATGTTGCCGATGAAGCGGCTCTCGATGTTCGCTTCGTTGGCGATGGCACCCACGATCTGGCCCGGCTTGACGCCGTGATGGGCGCCCACGTCGACACGGTAACGCTCCATCTCCACGTCCGGGTTGTCTTTCAGCGGACGCGGCTCCAGGGACGGCATGCGACGGGCCGGACGATCGCCACGGTCACCGAAGTCACGACCGCCACGGTCGTTGAACTCACGACGCTCGAAGCCACCGCGATCGTTGCCGGCGTTGAACACCGGATCCGGAATGGAGTCATCCAGCAGCAGCGGTTGATCGCCCTGTACCAGCTTGGCCAGTGCGGCAGCCAGCTCCAGCGGATCGGCAGAATCTTCTTCGATCAGCTCGTTCACCAGGTTGTGGTAGATCTCGAGCTCTTCACCCATCATGGTTTCGCGGATGCGCTCCTTGAACTTGGCCAGACGGTGCTGGTTGATGTCCTCGGTGCTCGGCATCTTCATCGGCTCGATGGCTTGACGAGTGGCGTGCTCGATGGCACGCAGCATGCGACGCTCGCGCGGCGCCACGAACAGGATGGCTTCACCCTTTCGACCTGCACGGCCGGTACGGCCGATACGGTGAACGTAGGATTCGGTGTCGTAGGGAATGTCGTAGTTCACTACGTGGGTGATGCGCTCAACGTCCAGACCGCGGGCGACCACGTCGGTGGCGATCAGAATGTCCAGCTGGCCCTGACGCAGCTTGTCAACGGTACGCTCACGCAGCTTCTGCGGGATGTCGCCGTGCAGCGCTTCACAGGCGTGACCACGGGCAGCCAGCTTGCCAGCCAGTTCTTCGGCGGCGTTCTTGGTACGCACGAACACCAGCAGGGCTTCGTAGGACTCCACTTCCAGCAGACGGGTCATGGCGTCCAGCTTGTGCAGACCGGTCACCTGCCAGTAACGCTGGCGAATGGTGGTGGCGGTCGCGGTCTTGGAGGCGATCTTGATCTCTTTGGGCTGCTTCAGGTGCTTCTGGGCAACACGACGGATCTGCTCCGGCATGGTGGCGGAGAACAGGGCAACCTGACGACCGGCCGGGCACTGATCCATGATCCAGTCCACGTCGTCGATGAAGCCCATGCGCAGCATTTCGTCCGCTTCGTCCAGCACCAGGGCTTTCAGACCGGAGAGGTCCAGGTTCTTGCGACGGATCAGGTCCATCACGCGGCCCGGGGTACCCACGACAACCTGGGCACCGCGGCGCAGGGCGCGGGTCTGGGTTTCGTAGGAAGCGCCGCCGTAGATGGGCAGCACGTGGAAATCGGGCATGTGGTGGGCATAGCGTTGGCACGCCTCTGCCACCTGCAGGGCCAGCTCGCGGGTCGGGGCCAGCACCAGGATCTGGGTGTTGCGGTTACCAGCTTCCAGACGAGACAACAGAGGCAAGGCAAAAGCAGCGGTCTTCCCTGTACCGGTTTGTGCCTGCCCCAGCAGATCGTGTCCCGCCATCAGGTGGGGAATTGCTGCGGCCTGGATGGGAGACGGGCGCTCATAGCCCACGTCCTGCAGCGCTTTCAATACAGGCGCGGCCAGTCCAAGCTCACTAAAAAGGGGCAGTTGTTCGGTATCAGACATAGATTCTTCCAGATTAAGGCAGGCGGCTAACACCGCGGAATAGCAAAAAGGCGGCGATTATAGCGCCACTTTGTTCTGCTGTCTTGAAAAATGTGATAGGTGTCTCAAGACGTTGGCAATTATAGAGGGATCTCGCGACTATGGCTTGCTTATTTTTCACTCATGATGCGTTATTGCCGATCACGCTTCGCCAGAGTCCTTGTCCCGCTTGTGCTTGAGCACCGCCATGGTCAATCGGCTGGTGCACAATAAACGACCACGTTCATCCCGAATTTCGATCTGCCACACCTGAGTCGTGGTCCCCAGATGCAGCGGGCTGCAGCGCCCCGTCACCACCCCTTCCCGCTTGGCCCTCAGGTGGTTGGCATTGACCTCCAGCCCCACGCAGTAGCTCTCCGCTCCCACCGCCATGTTGGCCGCAAGCGATCCCAGCGTTTCCGCCAGCACCACGGAGGCGCCGCCGTGCAGCATGCCGAGTGGTTGATGGGTGCGGTGATCCACCGGCATGGTGGCCTCCAGCCAGTCGGGGCCAAAGGCGCTGTAGACGATGTCGAGGTGGGCCATCAGGGTGTTGCGGGAGCTGGCGTTGAGCCCCTCCAGGCTCATGGATTTGCGCCAGATGGGGCTGCTTTCTTGACTCATGGTGAGCGGACTCCTTGCGTGATCAACGGGTTATCGCTGCGCTGTAGCGGCAAACCAGCAGTGTCGGCGAAAAAGGCGCAAAAAAAAAGATGCCCACGCCGGGGCATCTTGCATCGAGGTTTGCCCTCACCAGGGATAAGTCACCCCTGGCCACTCGGCCCAGGGACCGTCCCGCCCCGGCAGGCGCGGCTCGGACCAGCGCCATACCTTGCCGAGCCAGGCGCGCAGTTCGGCTTCGAGTTCGCTGTCAGTGAGCGGCGCCTCGGCCACCTTCCAGAAGAAGAGCTCCACCTGCACCTCCGGCAGCACCGACGGATAGAGGTAAACCCCGCCCCAGAAGCGGGGCTCCCTGTCCGGGCTCCAGAGGCCATAGGCAAAGGAGCGCTTGGCCAGAAACTCGGCGTGCTGCCACTCCAAGTCGGCCTCGTGCTGACTCAGGCTGAAATTGGCGGAGGGCCACACATCGTCCGGGCGAAACAGCTGATGGAGCTGATCCCGCTCGCGCAGGATGGCGACAAACTCCACCACGGCCTGGGACGGCGTGGTGGGGAGCAACAGAAAATGCGGGTGCCGATAGGCCTTTGGCACCCGGAACCCCTTGGGAAAGTGGAGCATCAGATCAGTTCCAGCAGGGCCTGCAGCGGATGCTTGAGCTTCTCCCCCTCCATACGCTTGACCTGGCTGCGGCACGAATAACCGGTGGCCAGACAACGGGCTTGCGGCAGGCGAGCCAGGGGCTCGGCCCAGCTCAGACCGTAGATCCCCTTGGAGTTCTCCACCTGTTTGGCGTCGTGACCATAGGTGCCCGCCATGCCGCAGCAACCCACCGACACCGGCTGCAAACGCGCACCGAAGCGGCCGAACAGGGTGCTCCAGTCACCGTGGGTGGTGGGCTTGGCGGTCTTCTCGGTGCAGTGGGCAAACAGATACCAGGGGTCGGTGCCAGCCTCTTCCCGCAGCGGCAGCGCCTCGGCAGGCAGGGAGAGCAGCCACTCCTGGGGCAGCAGCACCTGGAAATCGCCGCGGGCGGGGCCGAGCGCCTTCACGTACTCGTCCCGGTAGCAGAGCACCAGAGAGGGGTCGACCCCCACCATGGGGATGCCGAGGGCCGCCACCTTGTTGAGGAACTGGGCGCTGCTGGCAGCAGTGCGGGCGAAGGCGCGCAGGAATCCCTTCACGTGCTGAGGCTTGCCGTTGGGTTTGAACGGCAGCAGGTAGGGCTGATAACCCAGCTTGCTGGCCAGCTTCACCAGGTCACGCACCACGGGGGCGTCGTAGTAGCTGGTGAAGGGATCCTGCACGATGAGCACCACTTTTTGGCGCTGCTCGGGGCTCATGGCCTCGAGGCCCGGCAGATCGAAATAGCGGGCGCGGTGATCCCGCAGCTCCTCGGCCAGGGTCGGCACGGAGAGCAGCGGCACATCCACCATGCCGATGCTCTTCTCGGTCGCCTTCTGGGCCCACTCTTTTTCGAGGAAGAAGTTGACCAGCTTGGGGGCCTTGGCCAGCAGGGGCGCATAGCTTTCTACCGTGCCCACGAAGTAATCCTTGGGGCCGCGCAGATATCGGCTGTGATAGAGCTGCATGAAGCGGGCGCGGAAGGTGGGCACATCCACCTTGATGGGGCACTGGCTGGTGCATGCCTTGCACGCAAGGCACCCCTCCATCGCCTCCATCACCTCGTGGGAGAAGTCATACTCGCCCCGGGCGCGGGCCACCGTATTGCGGAACTTGTCGACGATCTGCTTGAAGCGCAGACCCCCGCTTTGCAGCGCCACCTCTTCGGCAAGGGGATCGAAGCCCTGCTCCGACAACTGGCGCAGCCATTCACGCATCAGGCCAGCCCGCCCCTTGGGGGAGTGACGGCGGTCGCGGCTGATCTTGACCGAGGGGCACATGGGGGAGTCGGTCTCGAAGGTGAAACACAGACCGTTGCCGTTGCAATCCAGCGCCCGTGTATAGCTCTCGCGCACGGCAATCGGGATCTGGCGGTCGAACTTGCCGCGCTTGGGCCCGTCCACCGAGACAAGCGAAGCGCCGCTGCCATAAGGCATGCAGATCTTGCCCGGGTTGATGCGGTTGGCCGGATCGAACGCCCCCTTGACCCGTTGCAGCTCTTCCCACAGCTCGCCGAAGAAGGCGGGGCTGTATTCGGAGCGAAAGCCCTTGCCGTGCTCCCCCCACATCAGGCCGCCGTATTTGGCGGTCAGCGCCACCACCTGATCCGAGATGCGCCGCAGCAGCACCTCCTGCTCGGGATCGCACAAGTCCAGCGCCGGGCGCACGTGCAGCACCCCGGCATCGACATGGCCGAACATGCCGTAGTCAAGGCCGTGAGCGTCCAGCAGGGCGCGAAACTCCATGATGAAGTCCGCCAGGGATTCCGGCGGCACGGCGGTGTCTTCGGTGAAGGCCACCGGCTTCTTGCGCCCCTCGGCGTTGCCGAGCAGCCCCACCGACTTCTTGCGCATGCCATAGATGGTCTCGATGCTCGGCAGGTGGTCGCACACCTGATAGCCAATGACCCCCGCCTCCCCCCTGGCCAGCAGGGCGTCGATGCGCCGGCACAGCTCCTCCACCTTGGCCTTGTGTGCATCCTCGTCGGTGTCGGCAAACTCGACGATGTTGAGCCCCTGCAGATCCTTGCCGGGCACATCCTGGATGAGATCCTTCACCGAGTGCCAGATGATGTCGGCGCGGGCCAGTCCCAGCACCCGGGAGTCCACCGTCTCCACCGACAGGGCGTGGGCCTGTACCATAAAGGGGGCATTTCTGAGCGCGGAGGGGAAGCTGTCGTACTTGACGTTGACCAAGGTTCGGTAGCGCGGAATGGGGGTGATGTTGAGGCGGGCTTCGGTGATGAAGCCCAAGGAGCCTTCCGAGCCGCACAGCACCCGGCTCACGTCCAGAGTGTCGGTATCGGGCTGATAGAGGTGCTTGAGATCGTAACCGGTCAGAAAGCGGTTGAGCTTGGGGAAGGTGGCTTCGATGTCGGCGCGCCGCTCGCGGCCGATGCGATAGAGGGTGCGATAGATCTCCCCTTCACGGGTCTCGAGGGCCAGCTTGTCCGCCAGACGCTGGCCGGTCACCGGCTCGGTCGCCATGAGATCGCCGTTTTCCAGCACGGCCTTGAGGCCGAGCACATGATCCGAGGTCTTGCCGTACACCAGCGACCCCTGCCCCGAGGCGTCGGTGTTGACCATGCCGCCTAAGGTGGCGCGGTTGGAGGTGGAAAGATCCGGCGAGAAGAAGTAGCCGTGGGGCTTCAAATAGGCGTTGAGCTGGTCTTTGACCACCCCTGCCTGGGCCCGTACCCAGCCCTCTTCCAGATTAATTTCCATGATCTGGTTCATATGGCGCGAGAGATCGACGATAATGCCGCCGCCCAGGGATTGGCCATTGGTGCCGGTACCGCCGCCGCGAGGGAAGAAACTCAAGGTTGCGTACTCGGGCCCCTGGGCCAGCTTGAGCATCACCGCAATATCGTCCGCACTGCGCGGATAGAGAACCGCCTGAGGTACTACCTGATAGACGCTGTTATCCGTCGCCATCGCCAACCGGCTTGCATAAGACTTTTCGATATCACCACGAAATGCTGATCGCGCCAGCAACTCAAGAAACTGCAGGGTTGTAGATGACAAACTGTCCTGGTAATCGAGTCTCGGGATCATGAATCCTTGTTCCCATCCTTTGCTTGATGCCGGCATTCCGGCGACAACGACCGTTCGGGCCTGCCTCTTTGCGGGTGTCCGAACCAGTCCGCTCACATGTGAGCGGGCAGTATATCAGCTAGAAAACCGCTTGCGCGCGCAATCTTCACCATTTGAAAGGAGGACTTTTATGGCTCGCTACAGCCATGTTATCAGTACGCTTATTCGCACCGAAAAACAGGCGCTGACCCTGTCGCTGTTTGGTTGCATCACCTTTGCCATTTTCGGGATCGGCTATGGTCTGTTCGTCGGTTCCAACGCCATCATGCTGGACGGCATCTTCACCCTGTTCAGCATGGGCATGACGGGCCTTGGGCTCATCACCGCCTACCTGGTTACCCGCCCCTCCGACGCCCGTTTCCAATACGGCTACGCCCACTTCGAACCCATCGCCAACGTCATCAACGGCGCCATCATTCTGCTGCTCTGCCTCGGTGCCCTCTATGGCGGCATCACCTCCCTGCTGGCGGGCGGACGGGAGATCGATCTCGGCCACGCCCTCATTTATGCCGTCGTCTCCACCTTCTTCTGCGGCATCATCTACCGGGTCGAAGCCGACGTGGCCGAGCGGGTCAACTCCGAGCTGGTGCGGGTAGACTCCAAGGAGTGGCTGGTGGATACCCTGCTCAGCGCCACCCTGCTCATCGGCTTTCTGGTCGCCATCGGCCTCGATACCCTGGGTTACGGCCACTACAACCGCTACATAGACCCGGTGCTGGTCTCCCTGCTGGCCCTGTGTGCCACCCTCATTCCCATCAAGGTGCTCGGTCGCAACCTGCGGGAGGTGCTGAAGATCGCCCCCAAGGGAGAGGTCAAGCAGCGAGTCGAACACGAGATCGAGGCCCTGCGCCAGCGCCATGGCATCGAATGCTACAGCCACCTGGCGAAAAGCGGCCGCCGCTTCGATCTCGAGCTCAACATCCTGGTGGCCCCCGGCCAGGAGTGGCCCGTCGAGCGCCAGGATGCCCTGCGCCAGGAGCTCTGGTCCCGCCTCGGCGACACCCTGGGAGACGCCTGGCTGTCGGTCTGCTTCACCCGCGAGAAACGCTGGCTCTGATCCGGCGCTCGTCATTGCGCTGCAACGCGGGGCCCAGTCGCCCCGCGTCATGACTCCCGGCGCAACCGCCGCCAAGTTCCCTCCTCTGTCGAGGCCCCATCCTGCTTACCCCCTCACTCCTCGCGCCTTCCCCCTGTCCCGTTCAACCCGCCAGGAGAAAACGTTTGCCACCCCTTCCGGATCAATATTCACTTTCATCCCAGGGAAAAATAATAAAAATTCGTTGCTAAAATAAAGTACCGCCGCTATTTATTCCGATCAGGGATGAAGGCTATTTCCTGCCTGGCAATGGAATTGTTGTTAACCGGAAAAATAAAATAATAAATCTCGTATCATTAAACAGTTGAGGTAATGTCCATGAAGAAAGTACTGATCGCTGCCATAACCCTAGCCATGGCGGGTGCGGCGAGCGCCGCCATTCCACAGTTGAATTATCAGTGCCCGGGTCAAATCCAGATGCACAGCGATGAAGGTGGCCCCGTCTATATCAATGGCAAGGAGGCCAAACTCAAGAAGTACAGCGAGGAGTTCTACGAGGCCAAGGGCGCCGGCGTCACCCTCTCCATCAGCAACACCGGGGGCCAGTACGATGTCTCCTACACCAGCAAGAAAGGCTCGGGTACCTGCCAGCCAGGCTCCTCTGCGGCCCCTGCTGCAGCCACTGCCTCAGCCCCTGCCCACAAGGCCAGTCCCGCAGAGAAAGCCTGTCTCAAGGCGGTCTCCGACAAGACAGATGTGGCACAACAGCAGCTCCAGGTGATCGACGTGATGGACTCGGAAGCCGGGGTTGGCGTGACCATCAAGGTGCCGGGTGCCGATGCCCCCTGGTCCTGTCTGAGCGACAAGAAGGGGCATGTTCAGGGCGCGGCCTATACCGGCAATTGACCTGACGACCAGGGTTAACGTCCCCTGAAACAACCCGTGTGAGCGCAAACGAGGAGGCCTGGACCTCCTTGCTTTTTATACGCTGAATATATGATTCATGTGAATTAGTTGGTGGCGAACAAGTTAAATTTAGAATAATAACTCCATATCAAACACCATAACCCCCCCTATTCCTTCTTTCTCCCATGACACAGCCGCAATATTCCCCCCTGAAACAAATTATTACAAAAATAATGGATATATATGAGCCTGATGAATCCGGTTGTTGGTATCAGATCGTTTATTTTCCTTGTTCAGCACCTATGTTTGTGGTCGTGTCAATGTGTCGCTCTTTTATCTCCAGTCAAACTTGGCTGCGCATCAATGCCCCTTTCCCTTGCCTCCCCCGTCGGCAATCCCCTCGTCGCGTCCCCCTGACAGCCCCCTTGCCAAATGGCGGCGAGTCGTTATCATCAGGGCTCACTTTTGACCCGAGGTTTTATTGCCCATCATGGACAATCCCCGAAGTAGCCCTTCGTCTTTTCCCATCAAAGCCTATCTGTACCTGCTCAACCAACGCCTCTGAAGCGAACGCCCCTGTCACCACGGCGTCCTTGCCGTGACCGCGATTCACTGCATCTGTCTTCATTGAGGTTTATGACATGGAATTTCTGCTGGACCCCTCTATCTGGGTCGGTCTGCTTACCCTGATCATCCTGGAAATCGTTCTCGGGATAGACAACCTGGTCTTCATCGCCATCCTGGTGAAAAAGCTGCCCCCCCCCCAGCGGGACAGGGCGCGCATCATCGGTCTCTCCCTGGCCCTGCTGATGCGCCTGGGGCTGCTCAGCGTGATGTCCTGGCTGGTCACTCTCACGACCCCCATTCTGCACGTCTGGGATCACCCCTTCTCGGGGCGGGATCTCATCCTGATGGGGGGCGGCCTCTTCCTGCTGTTCAAGGCGACGTCAGAGCTGCACGAGCGGCTCGAGGCCAGGCCGGAGGAGCAGGGCGCGACCGGCGTCTATGCCGGGTTCGGGGTGGTGATCGCCCAGATCCTGGTGCTGGATGCTGTCTTCTCCCTGGACTCCATCATCACCGCCGTCGGCATGGTGGATCACCTCGGCGTCATGATGGCGGCCGTGACCATCGCCATGGTAGTGATGGTGCTCGCATCCAAGCCCCTGACCCGCTTCGTCAACGCCCACCCCACTGTGGTGGTGCTCTGCCTGAGCTTCCTCTTGATGATCGGCTTCAGCCTGGTGGCGGAGGGCTTCGGCTTCCACATTCCGAAGGGCTACCTCTACGCGGCCATCGGCTTCTCGGTGCTCATCGAGTTCTTCAACCAGCTCGCCCAGCGCAGTGCCCTGCGCCATGAGGCGCGCCAGCCCCTGCGCGAGCGCACCACCGCCGCCATCTTCAAGCTGATGGGGGGGAACAAGCGCTCAGCCCACCCGCAGGAGGACGAAGAAGAGGTGCAGACTCAGCCCCTGCCCCCCGGTTTCGGTGAAGAGGAGCGTTACATGGTGAGCGGCGTGCTGTCGCTGGCCGAGCGTTCCATTCGCACCATCATGACCCCGCGCTCCGAGATGGAGTGGATCGACGTGAGCGACAGCGAGGACGAGATCCGCGCCCTGCTGCAACGGGCCCCCCACAGCCTGTTCCCGGTCTGTGACGGGGAGCTGGACGAGATCATCGGGGTGGTCAAGGCTCGGGATCTGCTGTTTGCCCTCAACGAGGGGCAATCCCTGGCAGCGCTTGCCAGACAGAACGAGCCCGTCATCGTGCCCCAGACCATCAACGTGATCCGGCTGCTGGCGGAGCTGCGCCAGGCCAGGGGCAGCCTCATCCTGGTGGCGGACGAGTTTGGCGTCATCCAGGGGCTGGTCACCAACCACGATCTGCTGGAGGCCATCGTCGGCGAGCTGCCGGACGAGGACGAGACCCCCGATGTGGTGCGCGAGGGCGAGCACTGGCTCATCCACGGCACCACCAACATCCATCAGGTGGAGCAGGCCCTGAACTGCGACGGTCTGGTGAGCGAGAGCGACGAGTACGTGACCCTGGCGGGCATGTTGCTCTCCCACTTCGGCAGCCTGCCCGACGTCGGTCAGCAGTTGCACCTCGGCCAGTTCCGCTTCGAGGTCATGGCCGTGAGCGAGCGGCGCATCGAGCGAGTACGGGTCACCCCACTCTCCCCCTGATCATCGGCGGCAATCACAGCAAGAGAGGGCCCTTGGCCCTCTTTTTTCTGGCGCGAGCCAGGCCCCTCCCGGGCCATTGCTGCGATAACGGCAATTCTCTTCTGCAATACCCCCTCTTTTTCACAATAACAATCCCCTTTAGAGTCATCTCACTCCCAAAGATTGAGGAATCCATCATGCACCACGATCCCCTGTTCTGCCCCCTTCGCCTCGGCCAGCTGCACCTTGCCAACCGCATCGTCATGCCCCCCATGACCCGCTCCCGCGCCAGCCAGCCCGGGGACGTGGCCAACGCCATGATGGCGACCTACTACGCCCAGCGTGCCGGGGCCGGCCTCATCATCAGCGAAGGCACCCAGATAGATCCCCTGGGCAAGGGCTACGCCTGGACGCCGGGCATCCACAGCGCCGAGCAGGTGGCAGGCTGGAAGCAGGTAACAGACGCGGTCCACGCCCAGGGGGGCATCATGTTCGCCCAGCTCTGGCACGTGGGCCGGGTCACCCATCCTGACAACATCGGCGGCGCCCAGCCCCTCTCCTCCTCCGCCATCCAGGCCAAGGGAGTGAAGGTGTTCGTCGACAACGGCAGCGATGCCCCGGGGTTTGTGGAGACCGTCACCCCGCGCGCCATGACCCAGGCCGACATCGACGCCGTGGTGGGGCAGTTTCGCCAGGCCGCCCGCAACGCCATGGAGGCGGGCTTTGACGGCATCGAGTTGCACGCCGCCAACGGCTACCTCATCAACCAGTTCCTCGACTCCGAGTCCAATACCCGCACCGACGGCTATGGCGGTTCGCTCGAAAACCGGCTGCGTTTCCTCAAAGAGGTGACCGAGGCGGTCTGTGACGAGATCGGTCCCGACCGGGTCGGGGTACGCCTTGCGCCGCTCACCACCCTCAACGGCACCGTGGATGCCAACCCCCAGGAGACCTATCTGGCCGCCGCGCGCCTGCTGGGCCAGCTCGGCGTGGTCTATCTGCACGTCGCGGAAGCGGACTGGGACGACGCCCCCCTGATGGCGGAGAGCTTCAAGCAGGGGCTGCGCGATGCCTTCCCCAACACCCTCATCTACGCGGGCAAGTACGATGGGGAACGCGCCCGCGCCGCCATCGAGGCGGGCTGGGCCGACATGATTGGCTTCGGTCGCCCCTTCGTGGCCAACCCCGACTTGCCGAACCGCCTGCGCCACGGCCATCCGTTCGCCCCCCACGATCCCGCCACCCTGTTTGGCGGCGGCGAGAAAGGGCTGACCGATTACCCCGTCTATGGGGCAGAGCGGGCATAAAGCGGCTCGCGCCGAACGCCTTATCGGGCGGCCCCCACCAGCGTGGTGGTCCGCCTAGTTGTCTTGCCAGTGTAACAACAACTCAAGGCATTGTTACGCCATATGACTCAATCTGCGCCCCCTCTCTTTCAAGGAGTCACCATGAACCATACCCAGGCCTGGTGCTGGCACGCCCCCGGCGAACCGGACCAGCTCACTCTCACCCGGCAGACGCTCCCCGCCCCCGGGCCCGACGAGGTCCTCGTCGCCAACCGGATCATCGCCTTCAATCCGGTGGACTGGAAACTCATCGAACAGGGTCATCCCCACTGGCAGCCAGGCCATGTGCCCGGCGTCGATGGCATGGGCACCCTGGTGGCACTGGGGGCCAACGTCACCCACCTGCGCCCCGGCACCCGGGTCGCCTATCACACCGACTTGCGCCACGGCGGCAGCTTTGCCCGCCACACCCTGGTGCCGGCTCGCGCCCTGATGCCGGTGCCCGATGCCCTGAGCGACGAGGCGGCCGCCGCGCTCCCCTGCCCCGGCCTCACCGCCTGGCAGGCGCTGGCCAAGCTGCCGCACCTGCACGGGGAGGCCCTGCTCATCACGGGGGCTGGCAGCAGTGTCGGCCGCTTCGCGGTGCAACTTGCCCTCCAGAAGGGGGCCCGCGTCTTTGCCAGCGCCAGCCCGCGCCACCACCAGTGGCTCAAACAGCTAGGCGTGCAGGGGGTGGCGGACTATCGGGATCCCGACTGGCTGGCCCAGTTGCAGGCCGCCAACGGCGGTGAACCCTTCGAGGGGATCATCGATCTGGTCTCCAGCCAGCAGGCAGAAGCCTTGCTGCCTGCCCTTGGCTATTACGGCCACATGGTGACGGTGCTCGGGCGCATCGCGCGCAACCCGCTGCCCGCCTTTAGCCATTGCCACTCGTTGCACGAGATTGCCCTCGGCGCTCAGCACGCCTTTGGCTCGGACAAACAGTGGAGCCGTCTGGTGGCGGCCGGTGTCGCCATGATGGCGCAGATGGCGAGCGGCGAGCTGACCCTGCCGCCGCTGGTGGTGGGCGACTTCGACGCCCTGCCCGCCCTGCTCACCCACGTCAAGCAGGAGGGACAAGGGGAAAAGTATCTGGTGCGGGTGGGTTGATACCCGCCCAACGATGGCACAAAGAGGCCCGCCATGGCGGGCCTCCTCCATTCAAGGTGTGCAAGGCGGCCTGCTCAGTGCAGGCTCACCCCGTGCAGGGCGGCATGGAGGCGAATGTCCCGGGTCAGGCGCACCTTGTCCGCAAGGCTCAGCCAGCTCGCCTCCACAGCATTGAGACTGAGGCGGCACAGCTGCTCCTGGCTGGCGCCAAGCCCGTCGGCCAGGGCCTGGAAGTTGGCGTTCATGTAGCCGCCGAAATAGGCGGGATCGTCGGAGTTCACGGTGACGCAGAGCCCCTGCTCCAGCAGCCTCAGCACATTGTGGTGGGCCATCTGGTCAAACACCCTGAGCCGCACGTTGGAGAGGGGGCAGACGGTGAGGGGCAGCCGGGTATCCGCCAGATAGCTCAGCAGCGCGGGATCCTCGACGCAGCGCACCCCGTGATCGATGCGCTGCACCCCGAGCTCCCGGATCGCCTGCCAGATGTAGTCCGCAGGTCCCTCCTCGCCGGCATGGGCCACCACCGGCAACCCCAGCTCGCGGCAGCGAGCGAAGACCCGGGCGAACTTGCTGGGCGGGTTGCCCCGTTCCCCCGAATCGAGGCCGACCCCGTGCAGGCGCGCCAGGTGGGGCGTGGCCTCTGCCAGGGTGGCGAATGCCGCCTCTTCACTCAGGTGGCGCAGGAAGCTCATGAGAAGACGCCAGCTGATGCCAAAGGCTGCTTCGCCAGCCTGCAGCGCCCGCTCGATGCCCCCCAACACGGTGGCAAAGGGCACGCCGCGGGCGGTGTGGGTCTGGGGATCGAAAAAGATCTCCACGTGCACCACGTGATCGGCAACGCAGCGCTCGAGATAGGCCCAGGTGAGGTCGAAGAAATCCTGTTCGTGGATGAGCACGCTGGCGCCGAGGTAGTAGAGATCGAGGAAGGATTGCAGGCCGTCGAACTCATAGGCGGCGCGCAGGCTGTCGACATCGGGCCAGGGCAGCGCCACCCCGTTGCGCTGGCCGAGGGCGAACATCAGCTCGGGTTCGAGGGTCCCCTCGATATGCAGGTGCAGTTCCAGCTTGGGCAAGCCGGCAATAAAGTGCTCCATGATGACGGCTCCATCGTCAGACTCCGTGCGGGCACCACCGGGGCGGCGCCCTCCCTTCGCCTTCATTGTGCACCCATCTGGCCCGCTGGAGGAGACTTGTCATCAAAGGGCCTTATAATGGCGGCACAAAAACCATAACCGATTGAAGAGACGAACAGAGGGATGCCCTGTCCCCGCTCTTGCGCCCTACAAGGAGAATTCATGAAGAAAAACGTCATCTGTGACATTGACGGCGTCATCCTGCACAACAACGATCTCATTCCCGGCGCCGACCGCTTCGTCCACCGCCTGCTGGAGCAGGGCAGCAAGCTCCTGTTCCTCACCAACTACCCGGCCCAGACCCAGAAAGATCTGCAAAACCGCTTCCGCTCCGCCGGAATAGAGGTGCCCGAGGAGTGCTTCTACACCTCCGCCATGGGCACCGCCGACTTTCTCAAGCGCCAGGATGGCAAGAAGGCCTATGTGATTGGCGAAGGGGCCCTGACCCACGAGCTCTATAAAGCCGGCTTCACCATCACCGACATCGACCCGGACTTCGTGGTGGTAGGGGAGACCCGCAACTACAACTGGACCATGATGCAGCAGGGCGCCAAGTTCGTGGATCAGGGGGCCCGCTTCATCGCCACCAACCCCGACACCCACGGCCCCCTGATGTACCCGGCCTGCGGCGCCCTGTGCGCCCCCATCGAGCGGATGACCGGCAAGAAGCCCTTCTATGTCGGCAAGCCGAGCGCCTGGATCATTCGCGCGGCCCTCAACCGGATGGAGGCCCACTCCGACGACACCATCATCATCGGCGACAACCTGCGCACCGACATCCTGGCAGGCTTCCAGGCCGGTCTCGAGACGGTGCTGGTGCTCTCCGGGGTGAGCAAGGTGGCGGACATCGACCGCATGCCGTTTCGGCCAAACCACATCTTTGACTCCGTGGTGGACATCGACATCGTCTGATCCCGGGTGCCGCCCTTCCGGTAGCCTTCAGCCTGCACGGGCCCCCTTGGCAAAGGGGGCCCGTTTCGTTTAACGTAAGCGCAACATCGTTAAACAAACTAAACGGGAGCAGGATGCTCCTTCGCCACTCAAGGACGCACCATGAAGAGCCTGAACGACTGGATCCTGCTGGACAAGCACACTGTCTCCCCCACCCCGATGATGCCCGCCCCCGAGCGCATCAGGGCCGGAACGCCGAGCCAGACGGCATGGAACCACTACTCCGACCCGAGCCAGCAGTTTCACGTGGGCTTCTGGGCTTGCGAGCCGGGCTGCTGGGCCGTTCACTATACCGAACACGAATACTGCCAGATGCTGGAAGGGGAGGCGGTGATCCACGACGAGCAGGGCGGCCGGCTGCACCTCAAACCGGGGGATCAGTTCGTCATTCCCGCCGGTTTTGTCGGGCAGTGGGAGACCCTCACCCCTTGCCGCAAGCTCTATGTGATCTTCGAACCCGCCGCGACTTGACGCGAACGTCAACCCTGACCCTCTCTCTTCAGGCGGCCGAACGGCCGCCATTCCCTGGCGCAACTTGACGCTTACGGCATGATTTTCTGCGGTTTTCCTGCTTGCAAAAGGGTTTTCCGCTAGGCATTGTGATTGGCGAGGAATGTAAATGGAATTTCGAGCCCAAACGTGGGGGGCTCATATAAAAATCAAGAGGATTACCGCCAATGTGTTCTATTTTCGGCATTCTGGACATCAAGACCGACGCCACTGCCCTGCGCAAATCGGCCCTGGAGATGTCCAAGCGACTGCGTCACCGCGGGCCTGACTGGTCCGGCGTCTACAGCTCCGACAAGGCCATCCTGGTGCACGAGCGCCTGGCCATCGTCGATCCGGGCAACGGCGCACAGCCTCTCTACAACCCCGAGCGCACGCACGTATTGGCCGTCAACGGCGAGATCTACAACCACAAGGAGCTGGAGAAGAACCTCAAGGTCGACTTCCAGTTCCAGACCCACTCCGACTGTGAAGTGCTGCTGGCCCTCTACAAGGAGAAGGGCCCGGCGTTCCTGGACGATCTGAACGGCATCTTCGCCTTTATCCTCTATGACGCCGAGCAGGATGCCTACCTGATTGGTCGCGACCACATGGGGATCATCCCCCTCTATACCGGCCGCGACGAACACGGCAACTTCTATGTCGCCTCCGAGATGAAGGCCCTGGTGCCGGTGTGCAAGAGCGTCGAGACCTTCCCGCCGGGACACTACCTGTGGAGCAAGGATGGCGAGCTCAAACAGTGGTACAAGCGGGACTGGATGGAATACGCGCCGGTCGAGCACAACGTCAGCGACAAGGCCGAGCTCAAAGCGGCCCTGGAAGCGGCGGTCAAGCGCCAGCTGATGTGCGACGTGCCCTATGGCGTGCTGCTCTCCGGTGGTCTGGATTCGTCCGTCATCTCCGCCATCACCAAGCTCTATGCCGCCCGCCGGGTGGAAGACGATGGCAAGAGCGAAGCCTGGTGGCCCCAGCTGCACTCCTTCGCCGTCGGCCTGGAAGGGTCGCCGGATCTCGCCGCCGCCCGCAAGGTGGCTGATCACCTGGGCACCATCCACCACCAGATCCACTTCACCGTGCAGGAAGGGCTGGATGCCCTGCGGGACGTCATCTATCACCTCGAGACCTATGACGTCACCACCATCCGCGCCTCCACCCCGATGTATCTGATGGCCCGCTACATCAAGGCGATGGGGATCAAGATGGTGCTGTCGGGAGAGGGCTCCGACGAGCTGTTCGGCGGCTACCTCTACTTCCACAAGGCCCCCAACGCCCGTGAGTTCCACGAGGAGAACGTGCGCAAGCTCGCCTCCCTGCACCTCTATGACTGCCTGCGCGCCAACAAGTCCATGGCCGCCTGGGGCGTGGAAGGCCGCGTGCCCTTCCTCGACAAGGAGTTCATGGACGTGGCGATGCGCCTCAATCCCGCCGACAAGATGTGCGGCAAGGGCAAGATCGAGAAGCACATCCTGCGGGAAGCCTTCGAGGATCTGCTGCCCCACGAAGTGGCGTGGCGTCAGAAGGAGCAGTTCTCCGACGGTGTGGGCTACTCCTGGATTGACAGCCTGAAAGCCATGGTCGAGGAAGAGGTGACGGATCAGATGTTCGAGGCCGCGGCCTTCCGCTTCCCCGTCAATACCCCGCTCACCAAGGAGGCGTACTACTACCGCGCCATCTTTGACGAGCACTTCCCGCTGGAGTCCGCCGCCCGCACCGTGCCCTACGGCAAGTCGGTCGCCTGCTCCACCCCGACCGCGCTGGAATGGGATGCCAAGTTCAAGGAGATGGCCGACCCGTCCGGTCGCGCCGTGATGGACGTCCACCAGCAGGGTTACTGATCGCCCCTGACCTGAATACAAAGCCCCTCTCGAGGGGCTTTGTTGTTTTCTGCCATTCCATTGCCGCTTTTTGCCTTCCCCTTCCCTGTTTGCGGCTTGGCGCAGGAAACGCCTCGTGTCACATTGTCTGCGCCTGGAAGCAAAGATAACGACACAAGGAAGAGACCATGAAACGACTGTTACTGCCCCTGATGCTGGGCACCCTCCTTTTCAATGGCACCGCCTGCGCGGGCGACCACCTCTGGTGTCAGAGCCTGCCCGATTACAGCCAGGGTTATGACGAGACGCGGGATCCGGCCCGCGATCTCGCTGCCGCCACCGCCAAGGCCAGTGCCGAGGGCAAGAAAGTCCTGCTGCTGGTGGGGGGCGAATGGTGCAGCTGGTGCCAGGAGATGAACCGCTTTCTGGACCGGGAACCCGATCTCGCCGGCCAGCTCAACCGCACCTTCGTGGTGGTCAAGGTGAACGTCAGCGAGCAGAACAAGAATGAATCCTTCCTGAAAGACTATCCCGAGTATCTGGGGGTCCCCCACTTCTACGTGCTGGATGCCAAGGGCAGGCTGCTTGAGTCCTTCAACACCGGGCTGCTAGAGAAGGGGAAGAGTTACGACGGGGAGAAACTCGGCAAATTTATCGCCTATTTCCAGCCCAGGACCACCCACGGCTGACTCGCCAGTCAATCAAACAGGACCCCGCACGGTCAGTGACAGTGCAGGGCACTGATGGCTACGCAAACAGGGAAGTGGCATGTCTGCGACAAACAGGCCATCCATCACCCCGGACAAGGACGAAAAAGATGTTGCGAATACTGGGCAAGGCGTCGTCAATCAATGTGCGCAAGGTACTGTGGACCTGTGCCGAGCTCACCCTCCCGTTCGAACTGGAGGAGTGGGGATCCGGCTTCAAACCCACGGACACCCCGGCGTTTCTGGCGCTCAACCCCAATGCCATGGTGCCCGTCATTCAGGATGAGGATTTTACGCTGTGGGAGTCGAACACCATCATCCGCTACCTGGCGACGCGCCATGGTGCCAATGCACTCTATCCCGCCGAGGCGAGAGCCAGGGCCAGGGTCGATCAATGGATTGACTGGCAGGCATCGGACTTGAACACCGCCTGGCGCTACGCCTTCCTGTCGCTGGTGAGGCGCTCTCTCCAGCATCAAGACCATCAGGCCCTTCACGCAGCTTGCCTGCAGTGGTCTCACTGCATGGAGATCCTGGAGAGACAGCTTCAAACAACCGGAGGATATGTGGCTGGTCCGCACTTCTCGCTGGCAGACATTCCCATCGGGCTATCAGTCAACCGCTGGCTGGAGACGCCCTATGATCGCCCGTCGCTACCCGCCGTGGACGACTACTATCAGCGACTGAAAGAGCGGCCGGGGTTTCGACGCTATGGGGCCAATGGCACGCCCTGAGGCGAGCAAGATAACCTGGGCAAGGAAAGAGACGGCAGACCGGGCCAACGCGCTGGTCCGGTCTGCACAGCTTCAGGGCTGGGCATCCGGCTGATTGGCGGGGGCGGCCTTGATAAAGGCCTGCAACTGCTCGCAGTTGGCGACGATGCGCGCAATGGTGGGGTAGTCATCCAGGGTCATGTCGAAGCGGCGGGCGTTGTAGACCTGGGGCACCAGCATGCAGTCCGCCAGGGTAACCTCATTGCCCACGCAATAGATGCCGGCGGTGGTCATGAGAAGCTGCTCCAGCGCGGTGAAGGTCTCGTCTATCCAGTGGCGATACCAGGCATCCCGCGCCATCTTGCTCTGCCCCAACTCCTGCTCCAGGTAGTGCAGCACGCGCAGGTTGTTGAGGGGGTGGGTGTCACAGGCGATCATGTTGACTATCTGGCGCACCCGGGCGCGCTCGATGGGGGCGGAGGGCATCAGGGGGTAGGCGGGATAGGTCTCGTCGAGGTACTCCATGATGGCCACCGACTGACCCAGATGCACGTCATCGTCCACGAGAAACGGCACCAGCCCCTGGGGATTGACCCGGCGGTAGGCCTTCTCCTTCTGCTCACCCTGCCGCAAGTTGACCGGGTGCTGCTCATAATCGAGCCCCTTGAGTTGCAGTACTAAACGCACGCGAAAGCTGGCCGATGAGCGCCAATATCCAAACAACTGCAGCATAGTGTGTCCCTGTGGTGGCAGGTGTCTGCCACCTGCCGTGTCGCCCGCCCCTCCAGGGGTCGGGCTCTCCTAGCTCGCCCGCTCGGCCGTTGCTTGCGTGACCCGCTGCAAAATGGTGCCAAACAGACTCATCCCGTTGCGATCCTGCATCGCGATGGACACTGTATCACCAAAGCGCAGAAAGGGTGTAGTGGCTTGACCTGACTCGATAATTTCCAGCATCCGCCGCTCAGCAAGGCAGGAGGATCCCCGGCTTCTGTCGTAGTTGGATACGGTGCCCGAGCCGATGATGCAGCCCGCCCCGAGCGGCCTTGTCTTGGCGGCATGGGCAATCAGCTCATCAAAGTTGAAGGTCATGTCCACCCCGGCGTCGGGCTGCCCGAACAGGGCGCCGTTGAGGTGGGTCACCAGGGGCAGGTGGACCTTGCCATCGCGCCAGTCATCCCCCAGCTCGTCCGGGGTGATGGCCACCGGCGAGAAGCTGCTGGAGGGCTTGGACTGGAAGAAGCCGAAGCCCTTGGCAAGCTCCCCGGGGATGAGGTTGCGCAGGCTCACGTCGTTGACCAGCATCAAGAGCTTGATGTGACTCGCCGCCCCCTGCGAACGGGTGCCCATGGGCACGTCGTCGGTGATGACGGCCACTTCCGACTCAAAATCTATGCCCCACTCCTCGGAGCCCATCACGATGGGGCCACGGGGCGGCAGGAAGCTGTCAGAGCCTCCCTGATACATCAGGGGATCGTGCCAGAAGCTTTCTGGCATGTCGGCGCCGCGCGCCTTGCGCACCAGCTCCACGTGATTGACGTAGGCACTGCCGTCAATCCACTGGTAGGCGCGAGGCAGCGGGGAGAGGCACGCCTCCTCATCGAAGGGGAAGGCGTCGGGGCAGGCGCCCTCGTTGAGTCGCTGATAAACCTTCGCCAATTGCGGCGCCACTTCGCCCCACTGGTCGAGGGCCGACTGCAGGGTCGGGGCAATGGTCGTCACATGGACGGCGCGCGCCAGATCGCGGCTCACCACCACCAGGGCGCCGTCGCGCTTGCCATTGTTCAGGGTTGCCAATTTCATATCGAATTCCTTATTTGCCGAGCGTCTCTGGACGCTGCCAGCTGGTGACATAACCGGGGTATTCGACCCCTTCGCAGATCGGGCCGACGACCAGGGCATCACGGGTGTCGAGCATCACCGCCACCTCGTCGGTGAAGGTCTTGGCATGGGCCAGCCCCGCCGCAAAGGCCTTGGGATGGGGACCATGGGTGAAGCCGGCAGGGTGGAAGGTGACCATGCCCCGCTTGATGTTGTCCCGGCTGAAGAAGTCCCCGGCGTGGTAGAAGAGCACTTCGTCGAAGTCGTCATTGCTGTGGTAGAAAGGCACCCGCAGGGCACCTGGGTCGCTCTCGATGGGACGCGGCACGAAGGTGCAGATGACAAAACGGCTCGCCACGAAGGTGGAGTGGGCCGAGGGAGGCAGGTGGTAGCGGTGGCTCATCAGCGGGCGGATATCCCGCCAGTTGAGGCGCACCACGCACAAGTCCCCGTGCCACCCTTGTGCATCCAGCGGGTTGAACGGCCAGGTGACGACCGAGACCTGATCGTGGCGCTTGATCTGCAGCGACCAGGGGTTTTCATCCTGCTGGGCCAGGAAGCGCTCGTTGATGGCGGGCACGTCCAGGGCCGCCGGATCGAAGATGGCGTGATTGCCCACCAGTCCCTTGTCCGGCAGCTGATAACTGTCTTCCGTCGCCTCGATCATCAGGATGAAGAGGGGCGCGGTGGGCTCGATGCGCCACATGGTGCCACGGGGGATCACCACATAGTCGCCATCTCTCAAGATGAGGTGCCCGTAGTCGCAGTAGAACTCGCCGCTCCCCTCGTGAATGAACAGGAGCTCGTCGCCATCGGCGTTGCGCACCAGAAACGGCATGGGCTCATGCAGGCGCCAGATGCGGTAGCGGCAGTGGGGGTTGCTGAGAATATCCGGCATCACCCAGGGGGAGAGGGAGCTCACCTCCTCCTGCAGATCGTTCAAGTCAAACGCCCGTGGCCGAAGCGGCCCCTCCCAGTGGCTCCAGTCGGTGGGAGCATGCTTGTGGTGCATGTGGGTGGCCGGACCGAAGAAGCCCGAGCGCCCCAGCTCGCGCTCATAGATGGCCTGCTCCGGCAGATCGGCATGGGCCTGGCGGGAGTGGGTTCCCTCCCGATGGGGGAAGCTTATCCAGTTACGCATCGCTCGGTTCTCCATTTTTCTGGCCCTGAGCGGCACTGTTCACCTCCCCTTGCGTGGATCCGTCCAGCACGCCACGGCGGATCTGATCCAGCTCGATGGATTCGAACAATGCCTGGAAGTTGCCCTCACCAAAGCCCTCGTTGCCCTTGCGCTGGATGATCTCGAAGAACACGGGCCCGATGACGGTGTCGGTGAAGATCTGCAGCAGGATGCCGTCCTTCGTCGGCGAGCCGTCGATGAGGATGCGCAGCGTCTTCAGCGCCGCCAGATCCTCCTGATGACCCGCGACCCGGCTGTCCACCTTCTCGTAGTAGGTGTCCGGCGTCGGCATGAAGCCGGTTCCCCGCCCTCTGAGCGTGCGGATGGTGTGATAGATGTCGGCAGAGGCGAGCGCGATGTGCTGGATCCCCTCCCCCTTGTACTGACGCAGGTACTCCTCTATCTGGGACTTGTCGTCTGCCGACTCGTTGATGGGAATGCGAATTTTGCCGCAAGGGGCCGTCATGGCGCGCGAGTGCAGTCCGGTCAGCTTGCCCTCGATGTCGAAGTAGCGGATTTCCCGGAAATTGCCGATCCGCTCGTAGAAATTCGACCAGAGGTTCATGTTGCCGCGATGGACGTTGTGGGTCAGGTGGTCGATCTCATAGAGCCCCGCGTCCACCTCGGTCATGCGGGCCTGCCAGTCGGGGTAGAAGATAAAGTCCACGTCATAGATGGAGCCCCGCTCGCCATAGCGATCGACAAAGGAGAGGGTGCTCTCGCCGATACCGTAGATGGCGGGGATGTTGAGCTCCATGGGGCCGATTCTGCCCACAAACGGCTTGGCCCCCTGGCCAATGGCGTACTGCTGGGCACGGCCGGCATCGCTCACCCGAAACGCCATGCCGCACACGCTCGGACCATGGGCCCGGGCAAACTCCTCCGCCTGGGAGTGGGGCTCGGCATTGACCACGAAGTTGATGTCCCCCTGGCGATAGAGCCAGCACTGCTTGTGCCTGTGCTTGGCCACTTCGGCAAAGCCCAGTGAGACGAACAGCGCCTTGAGAGCCGCAATGCCCTTGAGATCCGGCGCCGTGTACTCGACGAACTCAAACCCGTCGGTGCCAAGGGGGTTGATGGTGTGAGTACGGGAAGAAGGGGTGGTCATGATGCGCTCCTTGCGATGAACTGATAACGAAACGGTTCACGCCGCAAGGGCTCGACAGGCAGCCCGCACGGCTTTGTTAACAACTTGTTTCATTAGAGTGGCGAGCGCAGGGAATGAGAAGGGGCGGCGTTCAGATAGTTTGGCGGGGATCCGCGCCAAAAAATGTAAATGAAATGTGACATGGCAGCCCCAACCTTGCACTGCGCTCGTTAGCGTCCCGCAAGGCTGTCAGCTTTGCCTTACAGCGACCAATAACGGGGTTCGATATGGGGCAGCACCGCCCTCGCCTTTAGCAATCGAGTCCTTTGCGGGTTGATGAGCCAGGCTTGCTCCCCCAACGCCAGCAGGGGCAGATCGTGCAGGCTGTCACTCAGGGTGAGTGCGGCCTCCAGGGTCAGGAGCTCGGGCAGCAGCTTGTGCCTGGCATGGCAATAGAAGCGCGGCACCAGGCCGCCGAAACGGTAACCCATCCGCGAGCCGATGATGCGGTGAGGGAGCCTTGGCAGTTGACGATGGAGCTGGGCACGGACCAGGGCGCGGGGACTGGCGGAGATGACCCAGCAGCGGTACCCCTCCCCCGTCAGGAGGGCTCGCGCCTCCCGATACAGACCGGGCCGGGTCAGGCTGTACTGCCGTATCAAGGCGCGCCAGGCCAGGGGGGATAGCCCGAGGGTGATGGTCCACCAGATGAGTGCAATGCCGCGACTGCGCTGACCTGGCAGCAGATAGATCACGGCACCAAACGCCATCAGTGGCCACAGCAGCAGCGGCCAGATACGGCGGCGCAAGATGAAACGCAGCAACCCTGCATGGCTGTCATCCGGCGCCAGGGTGTCATCGAAGTCGGCCAGGATCCAGCCGCGGGCTGAGACACTCGCAGTTGCAGCGCTCATTCGGTGAGTTCTGCGATGGCGGCATGCAACTCGGGCAGGAGGAACAGTGTCCCCTCATCGGGCGGACAGACGAGATCGAAACTCTCACCTGCCAGGGTGAAGGCGAGGCGCCAGGCGTGCAGATAACCGCGATCCGCCACCGTGCCGCCGTAACGCTCATCCCCGAGGATGGGGGCTCCCACGCTCTTCAAGGCCACCCGGATCTGATGGGTCTTGCCGGTCCGGGGCTTGATGCGATAAAGGCGCAGCCCCTCGCGCACCGAAACGGAGTCGAACCAGCTGATGGCCGGGTTATCCTGGGTGCGGCTCAGCATCCAGCTGCCGCCTCGCCCTTTCTCCATGTCCCCCTTCACCCAGCCCTGCTTCTTCTTCGGCTTGCGATCGGAGAGGGCCAGATACTGCTTGCTCACTTCCCGCGCCGCGAAAGCCATGCTGAGGGCGCGATTCGCTTCGGGGGTGCGGGCCAGCAGCACCAACCCAGAGGTCATCTTGTCCAGTCGATGGACCGGATAGAGGTCAAGACCGGTATCCATTCTGACCCGATTGACGAGACCCGGCTCGCCGGCATCATCGTGCATGCCAATGCCCGGACGCTTGTTGATCACCATGAAATCTTTGTGCTGCAATTGTATCCGGTACATGTATAACCCTTTAGAATGTTATTTGTTAACAACTTGAATGCAGGCCTGCAGGCCATCTTCATGGACCCTCAGCACAAGAATCGCACGAATGAAAAAATGCCTGTTTTGGCTGTTGTTGCTTGGCATCACTTGCTTCTCGCCCCTCCAGGCCAGTGAACGGACACGTGATCTGCCGGAGAAGGTGGTATTGCAGTTGCGCTGGCTGCATCAGCCCCAGTTTGTGGGCTATCACATGGCCAAGGCCAAGGGGTATTACGCCGACGCCGGTCTGGATGTCGAGATAAGGCCAGGTGGCAAGGGAATAAGTCCGGTTCAGGAGGTGCTGGCCGGACGCGCCGACTTTGGCGTCGGCAACACCGAGGTGCTGACCCACTACGCCCAGGGCAAGCCGCTGCTGGCGCTGGCCAGCGTCTACCAGCACTCTCCCTCCATCTTCCTGGCACGCCGCGACAGCGGCATTCTCACCGTTGCGGACATGCGTGGCAAACGGATCATGATGTTTCCGGGTCATCAGGATGCCGAACTGCTGGCCACCCTCTACTATCAGGGGCTTCACGAGCGCCAGCTCATCCCGGTACCCACTTCGGTCAACATCGACGATCTGATCGCCGGCCGGATAGACATCTTCAACGCCTATCTGAGCAATGAGCCCTTCTATCTGGAAGAGCGCGGCATCTCGGTGTCCGTCATCAACCCTCGCAACTACGGCATCGATTTCTACAGCGACATTCTCTTCACCACCCAGGCACAGGAGCGGCTTAATCCGGAGCGGGTGGCACGTTTTCGTGCAGCCAGCCTCAAGGGATGGCGCTATGCCCTCACCCACCCCGAGGAAGCCATCGCCCTGCTGCGCACAGAGTATGGCGTCAACCGCAGTCAGGCCCACATGGAATAAGAGTTGCAGATGAGCAAGGAGATGATCCAGCCGCTCTATGTGGAGATCGGGTATATGAATCCGGATCGCTTCGCTCACATCATGCAGCAGCTGGTGGAGATAGGCCTCCTTGCCAAACCGGTCTCCCTGACCCGTTTTCTCTATCAGGTTCCCTCAGAACAGTGGAGCTTCTGGCGTCCATGGTTCCTGCTGAGCCTGGGTGTTGGTGGTCTCATCCTGCTGCTCTCCCTCTATCTTCTGATGAGCAACAAGCGGCTCAACCAGGAAGTGGCCCTGCGCAAGCAGCGAGAGCAGGAGATACTGCAACTGGCCCGCCTCGATCCCCTTACCGGGCTGCCCAATCGTCTGAGCCTGATGGAGCAGTTGAAACACCAGGTACAAAGCGACAATCCGGGCTGCCTGCTGTTTTGCGATCTCAATGACTTCAAGCGCATCAACGACAACTTCGGCCACAGCCAGGGGGATGCCATCCTCTGCCAACTGGCCCGACGGATCCACGACGCCATCGGCCACCAGTGCTATTTTGCCCGCTTGGCAGGGGACGAGTTCATCCTGCTGCTGCCGGGCTACGATATCCGTCAGGCAGAGGAGGTCACCGCCGTGATCCGCCAGGCCATGCAGACCCCCTTCGTGGTCAATGACCAGCCGATGCAGGTGGGCATCAGCATCGGCGTCAGCCACTACCAGCATGACTGGAGCCCGGAGCAGTGGCTCATCCAGGCCGACAGGGCCATGTATTGTGACAAGGGTGGCCGCGTCATCACGCTGGCGGAGCAGTCCGGCTGACTGGTTCATCTCCCGGCACACAGAGCCGATACCCCCATGAAACCAATAAACAGGAAGGCCACCCCAGGGGTGGCCTTCCTGCATTGCATGAGTCTGACCGCTCTTACCCGAAGGTCTGCCCCAGGGATTTGAGCTGGCGAGCCTTGGTGAGCAGGATGTCGCTCGAGGCGTCCATGTCCTGCATCTTGTTGCTGTTGGTGTGGGAGTGCTGGGAGATGGCGTTGACGTTGCGGCTGATGTCCTCCACCACCACCTGCTGCTCCTCTGCCGCCGTCGAGATCTGGGCCGAGAGGTCCACCACCCGTTCTATTTCCGCCAGCACCTGATGCAGGCTCTCTGATCCCTGGCGGGTCAGGGTCACGCAGGATTGGGTCTGTTGCAGGTTCTGCTGCATCATGCCCTTCCAGCCGTTCAGGGTACGCTGGATCTGGCCTATGCTGCTCTGGATCTGCTCGGTCGCCTTGTGGGTGCGCGTGGAGAGGGTTCGCACCTCGTCCGCCACCACCGCAAAGCCTCGCCCCTGCTCCCCTGCCCGCGCCGCCTCGATGGCGGCGTTGAGCGCCAGCAGATTGGTCTGATCCGCAATGCCCTGGATCTCGCTCATCAGCACACCGATGCGGTCCGACTCCTCCGCCAGTGCCACGGCGGCCGTGAAGGCATGCTCTGCCTGGGTGGCCAGCTCCGTCACCCTGTGCTGGGTATCTTCCAGCTGCTGATCGGTGTGTTGGCAGTGCGCCTTGGCCTGGGCTATCTGGTTGTCCGTCTCCAGGATATTGCGGGCAATCTCGTGGGCTGTCGCCGCCATCTCGGTGATGGCCGTCGCCACCTGCTGGGTCTGGACATCCTGTTCGGCGATGTCGGCGCTCGCCTCGCTGGAGGCTGTTTTCAGATGCACCGCGAGATCCTGCAGGGAGAGGGTCGCATCGTCCACTCGTCCAAGGACGGTGCGGATCCTGGCCTGCAACAGCTTGATGTGGAAGTCTGCAATGGCACTGGCATCCTCCCCCGAATAGATGAGCCGGGTCAGGCTGTCATATTCGTCCGCGAGCTGTCGCAGATAACGGGGGGTAGTGATGAGGGTGTCACGATAGATCAGGGCCAGCCACAAGAGAGGCAACAGGGTGAACAACGGCCCCCAGGGCCCCATCAGATAGGCCCCCCCTGCCAGCATCAGCAAGACACCGATGATGGCCAGCCCGTGGCGCATCGGGCGCAGGCTCAATCCGCCCTTTCGCTCCCCCCGCTCCACGCTCTTCAATCTGGCATAGGTGCGCCCGGCCACGGCTTTCATCTCCGGCGCGGCGCGACTGCGGACCGACTGGTAGCCATTGATCCGCCCCTGCTCGAAGATAGGGGTGACATAGGCATCCACCCAATAGTAACGCCCATCCTTGCAGCGGTTTTTCACCATGCCGCGCCAGGGTTTGCCCTGCTTGAGCTTGCCCCAGAGGTCAGCAAAGGCAGCCTTGGGCATGTCCGGGTGGCGAACCATGTTGTGGTGCTGGCCGATGAGCTCAGCCCGGCTGTACCCCGCTACCCGGCAGAAGTGATCATTGGCGTAGGTGATCACACCCTGCAGGTCCGTAGTAGAGACCAGCTGTTCATTAGCAGGAAAATCCACCTCTTCGTCGATGAGATGAACCTGGCTTTTCTTCATGGCGCACACCCCTTGTTTGATCACCCACTGAGCGTAGCCAAACGCCTACGGGCAAGCAACGCAGAGACCCAGTCGGGGAGGATGGCTGAGACACAATTTGCATCCTGTTTGACGCCGCGCAAGATTATGACCCCAAAAGACCAGGTTTGGCCAAAAAACACTCGGCATTTTCCCAGGTTCACCTCTCTCCCACACGATGCATCACACCAAAAAATGGTTCCAACGAGTCTGTGTTACTGGTGTTACCAGGGGCCCGTCAGGGGAGAGCACACTTGATACGACCTTGGACCTAAGCATAATTGACGTTAACGTAAACGTAGTGTGAGATGATGCCTTTCACCCTACACATCCAGCAGACACGCACCCCATGAAAGGAGTCACCATGTCCAACCTCTCCCCCTCGGCCGGCAAGCGTTTTCGCACGGCCCTGGCCAACGAAAAGCCCCTGCAGATAGTCGGCACCATCAATGCCTACATGGCGCTGATGGCCGAGCGCAGCGGCTTCCAGGCCCTCTATCTCTCCGGCGCCGGGGTGGCGAACGCCTCCTATGGCCTGCCGGATCTCGGCATGACTTCCATGAATGACGTGCTCATCGATGCCGAACGCATCACTGCCGCCACCCAGGTGCCACTCTTGGTGGACATCGACACCGGCTGGGGGGGCGCCTTCAACATCGCCCGCACCATCCGCGCCTTCGAGCGCGGCGGTGTGGCCGCCGTCCACATGGAAGATCAGGTGGCCCAGAAGCGTTGCGGCCACAGGCCCAACAAGGCCGTGGTCAGCGTCACCGAGATGGTGGACAGGATCAAGGCGGCGGTGGATGCCCGCCAGGACGAGAGTTTCGTCATCATGGCCCGCACCGACGCCCTGTCGGTGGAAGGGCTGGGCTCGGCCCTGGAGCGCGCCGCCGCCTATGTGGAGGCGGGCGCCGACATGATCTTCGCCGAAGCGGTCACCGAGCTCGAGCAGTACGACCGTTTCAGGCAGGCGGCCGGGGTGCCGATCCTCGCCAACATGACCGAGTTCGGCAAGACCGAGCTGTTTGACAAGGAGGCGCTCGCCGCCCACGGCGTGGACATGGTGCTCTACCCCCTGAGCGCCGCCCGCGCCGCCAACCAGGCCGCCCTCAACGTCTATCAGACGCTTCGCCGCGACGGCCACCAGCGCGCCGTGGTCGACACCATGCAGACCCGGGAGTCCCTCTACGATTTTCTCGGTTACCACCACTACGAGCAGACCCTGGACAGGCTGTTCACCCAGGATCTTTCGACCAAGGAATAAGACGGCGACCGGCCGCCTTATGCTGGCGGCTGGCGCATCAACGGACTGAATGAGGAAACATGTGATGAGCGCCCTGCCCGAAACCACCGGCTTCAAGCCGAAGAAATCCGTCGCCCTTTCCGGCACCGCCGCCGGCAATACCGCCCTGTGCACCGTGGGCCTCAGCGGCAACGATCTGCACTACCGTGGCTACGACATCCTGGACGTAGCCACCAGCTGCGAGTTTGAAGAGATAGCCCACCTGCTGGTGCACGGCCACCTGCCCAATGTGGCGGAGCTCGCCGCCTACAAGGCCAAGCTCAAGGCCCTGCGCGGCCTGCCCACCGGGGTCAGGACCGCCCTGGAGCAGTTGCCTCCCTCCGCCCACCCCATGGACGTGATGCGCACCGCCGTCTCCGTGCTGGGGTGCCTGTCGCCGGAGAAGGACGATCACAACCACCCGGGCGCCCGCGACATCGCCGACAAGCTGATGGCCTGTCTCGGCTCCGTGTTGCTCTACTGGTACCACTTCAGTCACAACGGTAAACGCATCCATGTGGAGACCGACGACGACTCCATCGGCGGCCACTTCCTGCACCTGCTGCACGGGCACAAGCCACGCGACTCCTGGGTTCGCGCCATGCACACCTCCCTCATCCTCTACGCCGAGCACGAGTTCAACGCCTCCACCTTCACCGGCCGCGTCATCGCCGGCACCGGCTCGGACATGTACTCCTGCATCACGGGAGCCATCGGTGCCCTGCGCGGGCCCAAGCACGGGGGCGCCAACGAGGTGGCTTTCGAGATCCAGAAGCGCTACGAGAACCCGGACGAGGCGGAGGCCGACATTCGCGCCCGCATCGAGAAGAAGGAGGTGGTCATCGGCTTCGGCCACCCGGTCTACACCGTCTCCGATCCCCGCAACAAGGTGATCAAGGAGGTGGCGCGCGAGCTCAGCCAGGAGCAGCACAACACCAAGATGTTCGACATCGCCGAGCGGCTGGAGTCCACCATGTGGGAGGCCAAGAAGATGTTCCCGAACCTCGACTGGTTCAGCGCCGTCAGCTACCACATGATGGGGGTGCCCACCGCCATGTTCACCCCGCTGTTCGTCATCGCCCGCACCTCAGGCTGGTCGGCCCATGTCATCGAGCAACGCATCGACGGCAAGATCATCCGCCCGAGCGCCAACTACGTCGGCCCGGAGGATCTCCAGTTCGTGCCGCTCAAGGAGCGCAAGTGATGATCAACACGCAATATCGCAAGCCCCTGCCCGGCACACAGCTTGACTACTTCGACGCCCGGGAGGCGGTGAACGCCATCGCCCCCGGCGCCTGGGACAGGCTCTCCTACACCGCCCGCGTCCACGCCGAGAACCTGGTTCGCAAATGCGATCCGGCCATCCTCGGCGAGTGCCTCGGCCAGATAGTGCACAACAAGCGCGATCGCGACTTTCCCTGGTTCCCGGCCCGGGTGGTCTGCCACGACATCCTGGGGCAGACCGCCCTGGTGGACCTCGCTGGCCTTCGCGACGCCATCGCCGATCAGGGGGGCGATCCCGCCCAGGTGAACCCGGTCGTGCCGGTACAGCTCATCGTCGATCATTCCCTCGCCGTGGAGTGCGGCGGCTTCGACCCCGATGCGTTCGAGAAGAACCGCGCCATCGAGGATCGCCGCAACGAGGATCGCTTCCACTTCATCGACTGGACCAAGCAGGCGTTCAAGAACATCGAGGTGATCCCGCCAGGCAACGGCATCATGCACCAGATCAACCTGGAGAAGATGTCCCCCGTCATCCACGCGGACCGCGGTATTGCCTACCCGGACACCTGCGTCGGCACCGACAGCCACACCCCCCACGTGGATGCCCTGGGCGTCATCGCGGTGGGGGTGGGTGGGCTAGAGGCCGAGAATGTGATGCTGGGGCGCGCCTCCTGGATGCGGCTGCCTTCGATCGTCGGCGTGGAGCTCTCCGGCAAGCCGCAACCCGGCATCACCGCCACCGATCTGGTGCTCTCCCTCACCGAATTCCTGCGCCAGCAGAAGGTAGTCGGCGCCTACCTGGAGTTTCGTGGCGAGGGGGCCGCCGCCCTCACCCTCGGCGATCGGGCCACCATCTCCAACATGGCGCCGGAGTATGGCGCTACCGCGGCCATGTTCTTCATCGACCAGCAGACCATCGACTACCTCAAGCTCACTGGCCGTGACGACGAGCAGGTCAGGCTGGTGGAAACCTATGCCAGGGAGGCCGGTCTCTGGGCCGATGCCCTGGCGAGCGCCCAGTACGAGCGGGTGCTGCACTTTGACTTGTCGAGCGTGGTGCGCACCCTGGCGGGCCCCTCCAATCCCCACCGTCGCCTGCCGATCTCCGCCCTGGCGGAGCGCGGAATCGCCGTGGATTTGGACAAGGCCCGTGCCCAGGAGGCTGACGGCCTCTTGCCCGATGGCGCCGTCATCATCGCCGCCATCACCAGTTGCACCAACACCAGCAACCCGCGCAACGTGATTGCCGCAGGCCTGTTGGCCCGCAACGCCAACCGGCTCGGTCTGGTGCGCAAGCCCTGGGTCAAATCCTCCCTCGCCCCCGGCTCCAAGACAGTCGCCCTCTACTTGAAAGAGGCGGGACTGGACGAGGAACTTGAGCGGCTCGGCTTCGGCGTCGTGGCGTTTGCCTGCACCACCTGCAACGGCATGTCCGGTGCCCTGGATCCCGCCATCCAGCAGGAGATCATCGAGCGGGACCTCTACGCCACGGCGGTGCTCTCGGGCAACCGCAACTTCGACGGCCGCATCCATCCCTATGCCAAGCAGGCGTTTCTCGCCTCGCCACCCCTGGTGGTGGCCTACGCCATCGCCGGCACCATCCGTTTCGACATTGAAAAAGATGTGCTGGGGGTGGTGGACGGCAAGGAAATTCGCCTCAAGGATATCTGGCCGTCTGATGAAGAGATCGACGCCGTGGTCAAGGCGTCGGTCAAGCCGTCCCAGTTCCGCCAGGTCTATATCCCCATGTTCACCCAGGAAGAGGATCAGGGTCCCAAGGTGACGCCCCTGTACGACTGGCGTGCGCAGAGCACCTATATCCGTCGCCCGCCTTACTGGGAGGGGGCACTGGCGGGCGAGCGCACCCTGCGCGGCATGCGGCCCCTGGCGCTGTTGCCGGACAACATCACCACAGACCACCTCTCCCCTTCCAACGCCATCCTGCCCGGCAGCGCGGCGGGGGAATACCTGGCGAAGATGGGCCTGCCGGAGGAGGACTTCAACTCCTACGCCACCCACCGCGGCGATCACCTGACCGCCCAGCGCGCCACCTTCGCCAACCCCCAGCTGGTCAACGAGATGGCGGTGGTGAACGGCGTGGTGCAGAAGGGGTCCCTCGCCCGCGTCGAGCCGGATGGCAAAGTGATGCGGATGTGGGAAGCCATCGAGACCTACATGGCACGCAAGCAGCCCCTCATCATCGTGGCCGGTGCCGACTACGGTCAGGGCTCGTCCCGGGACTGGGCGGCCAAGGGGGTGCGCCTTGCCGGGGTGGAGGTGATCGCGGCGGAAGGCTTCGAGCGCATTCACCGCACCAACCTCATCGGCATGGGGGTGCTGCCGCTCGAGTTCAAACCGGGCACCACCCGCCTCACGCTGGGCCTCGATGGCACCGAGACCTATGACGTGGTGGGAGCACGCCAGCCGCGCACCGATCTCACTCTGGTGATCCGCCGTCGCAGCGGCGAAGTGATCCAGGTGCCCATGACCTGCCGCCTCGACACCGCCGAGGAGGTCTCGGTCTATGAGGCGGGCGGCGTGCTGCAACGCTTCGCCCAGGACTTCCTGGCGTCGACCGCGCAAAAGGCCGTGAGCTAAATCGCAACCCCGCTCCGCCCCTTTGAAAAAGGGGAAGGCATAAGGCACCCTCTCCCTTTGAGAGAGGGTTGGGGTGAGGGGACATCCCCCTTATCCGCCCTTCGGGCACCTTCTCCCAGAGGGAGCAGGATCCATGACTCTTTTTAGGACACTCTCTATGGCCCACATACCACAAGTAAAAATCCCGGCCACCTACGTTCGTGGCGGCACCAGCAAGGGGATCTTCTTTCGCTTATCTGACCTGCCCGAGCGCTGCCAGCAGCCGGGCCCGGCACGGGATGCCCTCTTCCTGCGGGTCATCGGCAGCCCCGACCCCTACGGCGCCCACATGGACGGCATGGGGGGGGCCACCTCCTCCACAGCCAAGTGCGTGATCCTCTCCAAAAGCCAGCAACCCGATCACGATGTGGACTACCTCTACGGCCAGGTCGCCATCGACAAGGCATTCGTGGACTGGAGCGGCAACTGCGGCAACCTCTCCACCGGCGCCGGGGCCTTCGCCATCCACGCCGGCCTGGTGGACCCGTCCCGCATCCCGGAGCACGGCACCTGTGAGGTGCGGATCTGGCAGGCCAATATCGGCAAGACCATCCTCGCCCACGTGCCGGTGACAAACGGCCAGGTGCAGGAGACAGGCGATTTCGAGCTGGACGGGGTGACCTTCCCCGCCGCCGAGATCGTGCTGGAGTTTCTCGACCCGTCCGACGAGGGTGAAGACGGCGGCGCCCTCTTCCCCACCGGCAATCTGGTGGACGATCTGGAGGTACCCGCGTCTGTTGTAAAGAGCGGCGTACTGAAAGCCACCCTGATCAGCGCCGGCATCCCCACGGTGTTCGTCAACGCCGAGGACATCGGTTATGAGGGCACCGAGCTGCGCGAGGCGATCAACACAGACCCGAAAGCGCTCGCCCGTTTCGAGGCGATCCGGGTTGCCGGTGCCCTGCGCATGGGGCTCATCAAGCGCCCCGAAGAGGCGGCTACTCGCCAGCACACCCCGAAAATTGCCTTCGTCGCACCCGCCAAGGATTACCGCACCGCCAGCGGCAAGGAGATTATTGCCGGCGAGATCGATCTGCTGGTGCGGGCCCTCTCCATGGGCAAGCTGCACCACGCCATGATGGGCACCTGCGCCGTGGCCATCGGCACGGCGGCGGCCATTCCCGGCACCCTCGTCAATCTGGCCGCCGGGGGCGGCGAGCGCGAAGCGGTGCGCTTTGGTCACCCCTCCGGCACCCTGAGAGTCGGAGCCCAGGCAGAGCAGGTAGCGGGACAGTGGACGGTCACCAAGGCAGTGATGTCCCGCTCCGCCCGCATCCTGATGGAAGGCTGGGTGCGGGTCCCTGGAGATGCCTTCTAGCCCGCTGCGGCATCACACCGACCAGGCCAGCCAGACGAAAAGAGCCCCAAGGCGACTGCCTCAGGGCACTTTTTTTGGATGTTTCAGGCTGTGAAAATCACATCATCATTGCGGTCTTGCCACACACTCCACCTTTCTTGGCACATTGTGCTTCGCGTCCCCGCCGATGAGCCGCTTGACCTGCCCTGGTGGGCAGCGACCGTCATCCACATAAGCGGTCTCCCCAAGGGGCAGCCAGCCTGGGGGCGGATCCTGACTCAGATAGGTGACGGGAATGGGCGTAGGCGCAAACCCACTGCACCCAGACATCAGGAGTGCGCTGCACCACAGGGCCAGCATGCCTCCCCTCTTTCCTGCAACCGCCATCGCTCACTCCCTGCCTCTGTCGGGGCACCGACCCGGCGCCCCTCGTTTCGGCAGTCTACCCAGGGATGGCGCCGGACCGACACCCGTCTCCGGCGCCGTTGTGACGATTCCAGACACAGGCAAAAATATCGGCTTTCACGGCTTCGACCCGTAGTAGTGGGCCAGCAGGGCATCGGCCTCGTCCACGGGGATCGCCATCTGCGGCCAGCGCGCGGCCTTCTCCCTGATGTCCCGCAGGCTCCCCAGCTCCGGGCGCAGTGCGCTGCCGAGGTGGCGGTTCAGGGCATCAAAGCGGGCGATCACCCCCTGTCGGCTCAAGTGCCCGGGCGCCAGATCCAGCCGGTAGCCCTGAAACAACCACTGGAGTCCCTGATAGACGGCGGGGTGATAGACGCTGTGATGATCCTCCTCCTCGAAGTAGCGGCTGGTGACGTACAGGTTTGCGCCGGGTGCCCCCACTACCCGCCGCGCAAACTGCTGCAGGCGATCCCGGTGAAACGCCGAGCGCCCGAATCCCGGGGTGAAGGGGTTGTTGGCCACCGCGATAAACAGCGAGGAGGCGTGCTTGAGCGGCCCGGTCAACTCCGACGCGATGCGCTCGTAATTGCGGGGATAGTCGAACCAGAGGCTGGCGTCGATGGCGATCCCCCCCTGGAACTGGCCGCCGTCTTGCGCCTGTGCATCGAACGCCAGCAGGCCGCCGAGGGAGTGACCCACCAGCAGGGCCGGCGCCTGGGTCCGAAACCTCTCCTCGATGAGGGGGCGCAGTTCCTCACTCAGATAGCGCAGGAACCGGGGCCCGCCCCCCGTCACGGCATAGCCGGGCCCCGCCGGTGCCCCATTGGGCAAGGTCATGGTGTGGCTCGGGGTGTAATCCCGCATCCGGTCGGTGTTGTGCACCGCGACGATGATGAGGGGGGGAATCGCCGGATTGAGCCCGGCCCGCAGGGCCCGGGTGATGCCGACAACCTCCAGCAAACTCTTCTCCCCGTCGAGCAGATAGAGCACGGGGAACCGAGCCCCGGGCTCGCGTTCATATTCCTGGGGCAGGGAGACGCTGTATTGCCGCGTCTCCCCCAGCAGGGCCGAATGGTGGGTGAAGCGCTGGGCGTAGTGGAGCATGTCTGCCTGGGCAGAAGAGAGTGTGATCATGGTGAGCAGCAGGATGATGAGTCTTGTCATTGGATGAACCAGGATTGTGTCGCCAGCCTTGGGGATCCCTCGTAGGGCGGCGCACAGAGACGACAGCAGGGCCCGCAGGCCCTGCTGTCGTCGGTCGTTACAGCTTGTAGGTGAAGCCTGCCATCAGGTTCGCCGGCTCGCCGTACATGTTGAAGGTGCTGGTGGAGCCGACCCGGTAGAAGTACTCCCGGTCGAGCAGGTTGTAGAGGTTCAGGGTCGCCTGCATTCTGTCGTTGATCTCGTAACGCACCGCCGCATCGAACAGGGCATAGCCCCCCTGATGGGTCTCGACCCCCTTCTGGTTGAAGCCGTAGTCGCTCACCGCCGTCATGCCTGCCCCGAGGTGCAGCCCCTGCACCCAGTCGGCCAAGTGGTAGTCGGTCCAGAGGGAGAGGGCGTGACGGGGGATGGTGTCGAATTTCGGGTTGTGATCCCCCGCCTTCTCCTCGATGTCGGTCAAGGTATAGCCGGCCATCACCATCCAGTTCTGGCTGAGATAGCCGCTCGCCTCCAGCTCCACCCCTTGCGTCTCCACCTTGCCGGTCGCCCAGTAGGTGTTGGTGATGGCGATGCCCTGATCGTCGTAGGCCTGGGCCGCGATGTTGTCGTCCTTCATCAGGAAGAGGGTCGCCCGGGTGTTGAGCAGGCCGTCACGCAGCGAGGACTTGATGCCGGTTTCCCACTGGCTGCCCTCCCGGGGCTTGAGCAGGTTGCCGCTCTCGTCCTGGCTGGTCTGGGGCTTGAACACCTTGGAGTAGCTGGCATACCAGGCGTGTTCGTCGCTCAGGTCATAGACGGCCCCCGCGTAGGGGGTGAGCTTGCCGTTGAACGTACCGGACTCGCCGCTCTGGACTCCGGAACTCAGGGTCGTGCTGACGGCATCCAGATCGTACCAGGAGACGCGGCCCCCGGTGATCACCGAGAGCGGCTCCAACAGACGCCAGGTCACCTTGCCGTACAGACCGAGCTCCGACTGCTCCTCATGATCATTCTTGGTGTAGCTGTAGTCCGGCTTGGCGACCCGGGTCGGGTCGAAATCGAACACATTGATCTTGCCGAGGTTGCGGTTGGTGTAGGTCTGGATGTCCGACTCGTAGCGCTTGTAGTCGGAGCCCAGCACAAACTCGCTCTTGTGCCCCAACAGATCGAACATCTGGCTGTAGTTGGCATCGAAGGCCATGTTCTTCTGCTGGTTCCCCTGGCCGTTGAACATCAGCCCGGTGTTGCCCGCCGCGTCCATGGGGCCGTTGGTGAAGGTCTGCTCCAGCCGCATGTCGTGATCCATGTAGCGGGCCGAGACCTGACCCACCCCGCCGTTGGCGAAGGCGTGCTGCAGCGAGGCCCCTACATCCGTGGTGTCGGCGTCGAAGAAGTCTTCAGCCGACCCCAGGTAGGTGCTGCGGCCGATGTCGAGCAGGGAGCCGTCCTTGTACGCCGGCAGGCCGTTGGTGGGCAGGATGTCCTTGGTCTGGTGCAGGGCGTAGACGGAGAGGCGGGTGCGATCCGAGAGATCGAACTCCAGGGTGCCGTAGTAGGTACCGTTGTCGTTGTTGTTGTAGTCCACCTGGTTCTTGATGTCGGCGTTGGCCACCACGACGCGACCGCGCAGGGAACCCTCGTCGTTGAGTGCGCCCCCCATGTCCGCCTCCAGGTAATGCCTGTCCCAGCTGCCATAGCGCGCCGTGACCGAGCCCTTGAAGGCGTCGGTCGGACGCTTGAGCACCATGTTGATCACGCCCCCCAGCTCGCTGATGCTGTTGAAGAGGCCGGAGGGGCCCCGCATGATCTCCACCCGATCCACCGCCGCCAGCGACGGCAGGGTGCCGTACTTGCTCTGCATGGGCGATGGCAGGCCGTTGAGGTTCACCTCGTCGTATTCATAGCCGCGGGAGAAGATGGAGGAGCGGCCGCTGTCGTTGACCAGGGTGCGCAGACCCGGCGTGAACTTGGCCAGATCGTCCACCGCCACGAAGTTGCGCTCCTCGATGTAGTCGTTGGTCAACACGGTGATCGACTGGGGGATGTCTTTGAGGGCCGCCGGCGTCTTGGTGCCGACGGTGGCCGAGTCGACCCCATAGCCTCCCGTCTCCTCCGACGGCGACATCCCGTAGAGTGGATTGCCATAGACGACCAGGGTTTCGTCCGGCTTGATGTCCGGTGTGTGTGCCCCTGCCGGGGCGGCAAAGGTGACGGCCAGAGCGGCAGAGATGGCCAGAGCCAGCGGGCTTCGCGCTTTATCCTTCAAGACAACCATAGTAACAGTGACCCCAAGATAGAGATGATAATCATTTTCATTTAATTTTCCGGGGGCTAATATATCACTCCATCTTCCGCCGCAGTTTTGCGGTGTGGTCATTTCACTCTTCGACATGGTCAAATTGCACATGACTGACACAGTGGCAAGGGACACCAGCGCACGCCAGCGAGGCCGTTTCACCGGCAGGGTGGAGAACCTGGTGATCCAGGAGGGTCTTCGCTTTCACAACAAGGACATCGTTCACAAGGCAGACTTCGCCACCGAGCGGGAGTTGCCGCCGCAGTTGATCATCGCCATTCCTCTCGAGAGCCGTGCCCTGATGACCTATGGCGCCACTCACAGGCTCAAGGGGTGCCGCTTCCATGAGTCCGACCCCATAGTGGCAACCGCCATCCTCTATACCGAGCCCGACATCGTGCAGGGGGCGGCCAAAGCCCAGGTGCGCAGCCGCAGCATCGTCCTCTCCCTGGACCACACCTGGCTCGCCCACAATCTGGCACAGGCGCATCGCAAGGCTTTCGCACAGACCTTCAGCCGCCACCTGAGCCGCGTCGACTGGACCCTGCCAGCTGCCCTTGGACAGATTGCGGAAGCGCTCAATCTCACCAGCAGCCAGAACGCCTCCGAGATGCTGATGCGCAAGGCCTTTGCCCTCAGTGTATGGGAGAGCCTGATGACCCACCTCCAGCAGGCCGCCTCCTCCTGTTGCCAGCGCCAGAACGAGCAACCGACGCGCCTCAAGATGCTGCTCAGGGATGAAAAAGTGGACGAGATGACCCTGACCGAGATCGCGGCCACCCTCGGCATGAGCGTCTCCACCTTGCAGCGGGCCGCAAAAAAAGAGCTGGGCATGAGCCTGCAGCGCTACCTTCGCCAGCGAAAGCTGCAAGAAGCGCGGGCCAGGCTGGAGGCGCGCAGCCTCTCTCTGCAAGGGGCCGCCGCCCACGCCGGCTATGACCATGTGGCCAATTTCATTACGGCGTTTAGAAAGCAGTTCGGCTTCTCGCCGACGCGGATCGCCAGACAGGGTAAAGAACAGGAGCAGGCGCCCTCTGCAACGCCTTGAGCCTCCTTGTTCATGCGCAATACATCTTTGCTCTGGGATAGTAGGCACCACGCAGGTGGGGTGGCGCTTGAAATCAGCGCTCGTCATCCACACATTCAGTGCATACAATGCGTTAACGAAGCACAAATGGTCGCTTCACCCCGGAAATCAAGAGGACATCAAGATGGATACCCGTTCTATCTACACTGGCACCCAGGGTGCCGTGCGCGACACCAACAAGGTGCTGCGCAACACCTACATGCTGCTCTCCCTCACTCTTGGCTTCTCAGCCGTGGTAGCCGGGGTAGCGACCGTCATGAACATGCCGCCCCTGCACTGGGCCGTGTTCCTCATCGGTGTCTACGGCCTGATGTTCCTGACCGAGAAGAACCGTGACAACGGCATGGGGCTGGTGTTCACCTTCGCCCTGACCGGCCTGCTGGGCTATAGCCTCGGCCCCATCATCAACATGTACATGAACAACGGCGGCGGCGAGATCGTGATGACGGCGCTGGGCGGTACTGCGCTCACCTTCTTCGGCCTGTCTGCCTATGCCCTGACCACCAAGCGGGATCTTTCCTTCCTCGGCGGCATGCTGTTCGTCGGGTTCTGGGTACTGCTGGTAGCCATGGTTGCCAATATCTTCCTGCAGATGAGCGCCCTGAGCCTGGCCCTGTCCGCCATGTTCATGCTCTTCTCCTCCGGCGCCATCCTGCTCACCACCCAGCAGATCGTGCGCGGCGGCGAGACCAACTACATCTCTGCCACCGTCACTCTGTATGTCTCCATCTACAACATCTTCCTGAGCCTGCTGAGCCTGCTTGGCGGCAACCGCAACTGATGGATGCTTAAGATGCACAAGACCCCGCTTCGGCGGGGTTTTTATTGGCGCCCATTTCTGTCAGGATAAGTTGCAAATCAAGGATATGAAGCGAAGTGGCCCTGATCCAAATCAGGGCCGTTTCGTTATCGACAGGTTATGCTGTCGCTTTCGTTTCGCTCAAGGGTTGCCTTCATCCCATGCCCATGGACTTCTCAGGTTTATTGCGCCGTCTGCTGACCGACAGCCACATCGATTTCACCTCGTTCAAGGGGGGTGCCTAGCATGCAGATGGATTTCTCCGGCCTGCTGCGCCGGCTGCTGACAGACAGCCACATCTATTTCGCCCTCAAGGTCCTGCTCGCCATCGCGGGGCTGCTCGCCTTCGCGCTGGCAACCGGTGACATCCAGCTCACCGTGCTGCTCTCCCTCGGGGTGGTGGCCGGCGCCATCGCCGAGACCGACGACAGCCTCTGGGGCCGGGTCAAGAACCTCGCCATGACCCTGCTCTGCTTCCTGTTCGCCTCATTGTGCGTGCAGTATCTCTTCCCCACCCCCTGGCTCTTTGCCATCGGGCTCGCGGGCTCCACCTTTATCTTCGTCATGGTGGGTGCCCTCGGCCAGCGCTACGCCACCATCAGCTTTGGTTCCCTGCTGATTGCCATCTACACCATGCTGGGGGCCGCCAAGGCGCCGGATCTCTTCTATCAGCCGCTGGCCCTGTGCGCCGGGGCCCTCTGGTACGGCCTGGTGTCCCTGGTCTGGCTCTGGCTGCTGCCCTACAAGACCCTGCACGAGCAACTGGCCCAGAGCTACTTCGCCCTCGCCCGCTACTTGCAGGAGAAATCCCGCTTCTTCCCGGCCGACGAACACGGCGCCCAGGCCATCCGCCACAATCTGGCCCAGCTCAACATCAACCTGGTCAATGCCCTGAACCAGGCCAAGACGGCGCTCAATGCCCGTCTTCATGCCCCCGGCCGCCACGGGGTTGCCCCCGAGCTCGCGGGCCTGCTGCGCCTCTACCTGCTTGCCCTGGAGATCCAGGAGCGGGCCACCTCCAGCCACTACCCCTACAGCAAGCTGGAAGCGGAGCTCAAGCAGGGCATCGTCCTCGACGGCTTCCAGGAGGTGCTGTCACAGCTTGCCGACGCCTGTCAGCAGCTTGGCTACGCCATCCTGGTGCACAAGCCCTACACCCACCACAAACGCATTCACTGGACCCTGGAGGCCCTCGGCGATCAGCTGGAGTTCACCCACCTCAAGCAGCACTACCCCAAGACCCTGCTGACACCGATGAAGTTCCTGCGTCGCAACCTGGCCAGCATCAACCAGTTGCTGCAAAGCGCCGAAGAGCTGCAAAACCCCGCCGCGCCGCCCACCAGCCTGCCTCCCCTGGCACGGCCGATCGCCCTGCCCCTGCTGGCATTGCTCAGGCAGAACCTGACCCCGAACTCCATGGTGTTTCGCCATGCCCTGCGGCTCTCCCTCGGGCTGGTAGTGGGCTATGGCATTCTGCAGGCGTTTCACCTGGACAAGGGGTACTGGATCCTGCTCACCGTATTGTTCGTCTGCCAGCCGAGCTACAGCGCCACCCGCCGTCGCCTGGTGCAGCGGATGCTCGGCACCTTTGCCGGTATCCTCATCGGCGTGCCCGTGCTCTGGTTCTTCCCCGAGCTGCACCTGCAACTGGGGATCATGGGGCTGGCCGCCTTCCTGTTTTTCACCCAGGTGCGCAGCAACTACAGCGCCGCCGTCTGCTTCATCACCCTCTACGTGCTGATGGCGTTCAACCTGCTGGATGGCATCGGCTTCGCCATCCTCGGACCCCGGCTGCTCGATACCCTACTCGGCTGCCTGCTTTCCTACGCCCTGGTGGCCTGGCTCTGGCCCGACTGGCAATACAAGCGGTTGCCGACCCTTATCGCCAACTCCCTGTCCGCCAATGCGAAGTACCTCTCGGCGGTGCTCGCCAGCCTGCATCGCCAACGGGATGAATCCCTGGACTACCGGGTGGCCCGCAAGTGTGCCCACCTCGCCGACAGCGAGCTGGCCATGGCCTGGCAGAGCATGCTGGTAGAGCCGAGCAAGCGCCGCCGCTTCCTGGATCTCTGCTTCACTCTCACCTGGCGCAACCATGCTCTGCTCTCCTATATCTCGGCGCTTGGGGCCCATCGCGACAAACTCGAGCCCATCGAGGGGCTGGAGGAGATAAGCCGCCACATCAGCCAGACCCTGGAGCAGGCCGCCGGTCACCTGGCGGGGGAGATGCCGACGCCGCTCGCGGGAGCCTGTCCAGCCATCGCTCCGGAGAGCAGCGAGGAGCAGCTGATGCTGAGCCAGCAGCTCACCCTCATCAGCCAGTTGGCAGACGAGCTGTTGGTGCTGGCCAACGACGGCCAGTTGCTGACAGGTCAGGGGCGAACCTAGCCGGACATAGCCGCCGGACCAGTCCCGCCCGAGGCAGGTGCCAAGCGCCGCCCCGGTTGCCGGACGGGACGCAAGGCGCTACCATGCCCGCCCCATTGAGATAGCCTTTTCGAGGAAGCGTCATGTCCGAGCCACACCATTTGCAGTTCAACGGCCAACTCATCGAGACCGATGCCCAAGGCTATCTGCGCCACAGCGAGCAATGGAGCGAGGCGCTGGCCCTGGTGCTGGCCGAAAAAGAGGGGATAGTGCTGGAGGATCCCCACTGGGAAGTGGTGCGTTTCGTGCGGGCCTTCTATCTGGAGTTCAACACCTCCCCCGCCATCCGCGCCCTGGTCAAGGCAATGGAAAAGCAGTACGGCCCGGAGAAGGGCAACAGCCGCTACCTCTACAAGTTGTTCCCGGAAGGCCCCGCCAAGCAGGCCACCAAGATCGCAGGCCTCCCCAAGCCGGTGAAGTGCATCTAGGCCTCCTCGGCAGCCCGATAGCCCGATAGCCACACTGCCTCCCCCGTGTTGGACACAAAAAAAGACCGCGCCCATGTTGCCATGAGGCGCGGTCTTTTCATTTCATCATGCTGTCAGGGGTTGTAGGCCACCACGGAGCCGCTCAGGCCCGTCATCTGGCTGATCCGGCTCTGCATGCCCTGCAACTTGGCCTTGGAGACATCCGGCCCGATGAAGACCCGGTTGATCTGCCCCTGCACCGGGGTTCTCGGCGACGTCTGGGCCGAGTAGCCCGCCGCCCTCAGCTTGCTCACCAGGGCATTGACGCTGTCTGCATTCTTGAAGGCGCCGAGCTGCAGGATCCAGCTCCCCTGAGCCGGGGCTGCCGGTGCCGTAGTCGGCTGGGCCATCTTGCTCGCGATGAGATCATCCATGGTCTTGATCTGGCCCGCCTGTGGCTTGGCCTCCACCGGTTTTTGCACCTCTACCGGCTTGGTTGGCACCGGCTTGGGTTTAGGCTGCTCCACCGGTTTCTTGGCGATCACTTCCGGCTTGGGCTCGGGTTTGGGCTGGGGCTGGGGCTTGGGTTGCGCCACGGCCTGTACCGGCTGCTGCTGGGTAATGGGAGCCTGACTGGCTCCCGCTGGATTGGCTCCCCCCTGATTGGCCAGGGTCACGGTATCGCCAATCTCCTCTACCTGCCACTGGGTCGCGGCAGAGGCCTGCTGCTGACTCGCCAGATGCTCGGCCGGCAGGGTGCTCGCCGCCGAGACCTGAAGCGCAGGCTTGGCGGGCTCCAGCTCCGGACGCAGGGGGATCTTGGCGAAGGCCTCGTCCTTCTGCTCCAGCTTGTTGCCGTCCATCAGGTCCGGCAGAAAGATGACCACCAGGGCGACCAGGATGACGGTCCCCACCAATCTGTTTTGAAACTTCGAAGCCAAGTTAATTTCCACCCATGTTACTTAGGATCCATTGCAATCTTGCACACTTCGCAAAGAACGCCTCCCCTCACGCCGGCTGGCGAAGCCGGGTCCCTCGCCACCCACTTGGCCTGAAAGGGGATTATCCAGTGCAAAACCCGGCCCGTCGTCACGTTGACGGAGCCAGGGGAGCGAACGGCTCAGACCGAGCCCAGAGCCAGCACGTCGGCGACAGTGTAAAACGAGCCGAACACAATGACCATATCGTCAGGACTCGATGCGGCCAAGGCGGCGCCGTAGGCATCCCCCACGCTGGCAAAGGTGAGCGCCGCGCCCCGGCCGCTGCCAAGGGCCGTCGCCAACTGGTCGGCCGTGGCCGCGCGCGGGCCGTGGAGGCTTGCCAGGAACCACTCGTCAATCAGACCGTCAAGCTCGGCCAGCGACCCCGCCATGTCCTTGTCCTTGAGCATGCCAACCACGGCGCGGCGCTTGCCCTTGCCGGGGCGCTGACGCAGCTGGCTGGCGAGATAGGCCGCAGAGTGGGGATTGTGGGCCACGTCGACGATGACCAGCGGCGAGGTTTGCAACTGCTGCATCCGGCCAGCCAGGCGGGCATTGGCCAGGCCGTCGCGGATGGCGGACTCCGCCAATGGCAGACCGAGGGACTCCAGGGCCGCCAGCACGGTGACCGCATTCATCAGCGGCAGGGCCGGTTTGGGCAATCCCGACCAGTGGTGCAGGCCGTGATAATCCCAGTCACCTTCATGCTCGTCACCACGAAAATCGATGCCGACCTGACGCAGGCAGGCGCCGAGGCGCGCCGCTTCGCTGGCGATGGTCGACGGCGGATTGTGCTCCCCGCTGATGGCGGGTTTACCTTTGCGATAGACGCCAGCCTTCTCCACTGCCACCGCCTCCCGGGTATCCCCGAGCCAGTCGCAGTGATCCAGGGCAATGGAGGTGATCAGGGCGACGTCCGATTCCACCACATTGGTGGCGTCGAGCCGCCCCCCCAGCCCCACTTCCAGCAAGAGCACATCGGGCGCGGCGCGACGAAACAGCCACAGACCCGCCAGGGTGGCGAACTCGAAGAAGGTGAGGGCGATGTCGCCCCGGGCGGCTTCCACCTCGGTAAAGGCCGCGCAGTGATCGCCATCGGCCAGCTCCTGGCCATTGACGCGCACCCGTTCGGTAAAGCGCAGCAGATGGGGGGAGGAGTAGACACCGACCCGGTAGCCGGCGGCCATCAGGATGCTGGCCGCCATGGCGCAGGAGGAGCCCTTGCCGTTGGTGCCCGCCACCGTGATCACCTTGAACGGCAGTTCGGTGAGGCCCATGCGGCGGGCAACCGTGCCGACCCGCTCCAGCCCCATGTCGATGTTGGCCGGGTGGATCTGCTCCAAATAAGAAAGCCAGTCGACCAGCGACCGGCTTTGGGATTGTTGCATGTGTGAACTCATCTTCAGTCTTCGATGACCTGAGTGTTCATCAGCTTGGCCAGCAGACCGGCCAGACGGTTGCGCATTTCGCGCCTGTCGATGATGAGATCGATGGCGCCCTTCTCCAGCAGGAACTCGGAGCGCTGGAAGCCTTCCGGCAGTTTCTCGCGCACGGTCTGCTCGATGACGCGGGGGCCGGCAAAGCCGATCAGCGCCTTGGGTTCGCCTACGTTGATGTCACCCAGCATGGCCAGACTCGCGGAGACGCCACCCATGGTGGGGTCGGTCAGCACGGAGATGAAGGGCAGGCCCGCCTTGGTGAGGCGATCTAGGGCCGCACTGGTCTTGGCCATCTGCATCAGGGAGAACAGGGCTTCCTGCATCCGCGCACCACCGGAGGTGGAGAAGCAGACCAGGCCGCGGCCCTCCTTGATGCTCTCCTCGACGGCGCGCACGAAGCGGGCACCGACCACGGAGGACATGGAGCCCCCGATGAAGGAGAACTCGAATGAACAGGCGACGACCGGTACCCCCTTGAGGGTGCCCTTCATCACCACCAGCGCATCCTTCTCGCCCGTCTCTTTCTGGGCGGCAGACAAACGATCCTTGTAGCGCTTGGAATCCTTGAATTTCAGGATGTCTTGCGGCTCCAGCTCGGCCGCGACTTCGCTGCGTCCCTCGGCGTCGAGGAAGCTCTCGAGACGGGCACGTGCGCTGATGCGCATATGATGGTCACACTTGGGGCACACTTCGAGATTGCGCTCCAGCTCTGCCCGGTAGAGCACCTGTTCGCAAGCAGTACACTTGGTCCACACCCCTTCCGGAATGTTGTGACGACGCGGTGTGGTGATCTTGCTCTTGGGAAGGATCTTCTCAAGCCAGCTCATGGAATTCCTTAATGCATTTGTGCCTGACAAAACACATCGAGCCTTGATTGTTCAATGACTTAACGGCTCGATGGCAATAAACGACGGATCATTAAACCACAAATTTTCGGGCCCAGTTACTAAAAACTGGTCGTACCCGGTGCCGAGTCCGGCAGCCACAGCGGGCCGAGGGGCGGCCGGGGCAACCCGAATTCGGCCGGGTAATCCACATCCACCAGATAGAGGCCGCCCGCCTTGGCGGTCGGGCCCGCCAGGTTGCGATCCTTCGCCGCCAGCACCTCGGCAATCCACTCCACCGGTTGAAGCCCCTGCCCCACCAGCAGCAGGGAGCCGGTGATGTTGCGCACCATGTGATGCAGGAAGGCGTTGGCCTTGATGTCGAGCACGATGTAGGGGCCGGAACGGCTGACACACAGGTGGGTCACATTGCGCCAGGGGGTGTTGGACTGACAGGCGACGGCCCGGAAGGTGCTGAAGTCATGCTCCCCCAGCAGGCTCTGGCCCGCCTGGTGCATCAGCGTCGCATCGATGGCTTCGTGGTAGTGGCTGACGCCTTGGCTCAGGATCGCCGGGCGGTAGTTGTGGTTGTAGATGACGTAACGGTAGCGGCGGGCGGTGGCGCTGAAGCGGGCATGGAAATGCTCGTCCACTTCCCTGACCCAGCGCACGGCGATGTCAGGGGGCAGGTTGGAGTTGAGCCCCAGGGTCCAGGCGCCTTCTGCGCGGTTCGACTCGGTATCGAAGTGGATCACCTGGCCGGTGGCATGCACCCCCGCATCGGTGCGACCGGCACACTGGATGGAGACGGGGTGGTTGGCGATGCGGCTGAGGGCTTTTTCCAGCTCCTCCTGAACGCTGATCACTTCGCGCTGGCGCTGCCAGCCGAAGTACCGGCTGCCGTCATATTCAATACCAAGGGCAATTCGCATGGGTAACGGTGTCTTCTGATGAAAGGATGCAGTGAAAGAAACGGGGCGGATTATACGCGCTCGGGCTCAAAAGTCCCAGACCGGGCGAGGCCGCGGTGCGGGGCCCCCAAAGAGAGAGGGCAGCCCGCGGGCTGCCCTCTCTGGTGCATGGATGACAAGGGCCTGCCTAGCCCAGGCGCTTGAGCAGCTTCTGCGCCTCACTGCGCTGGTGCTCGCTGCCCTGGGCCACCGCCTCTTCCAGCAGCTCACGGGCGCTCTCCTTGTCGTCGATCTCGAGGTAGGCCCGGGCCAGATCCAGCTTGGCCCCCACCCCGCCGTCATCGGCATCCACATCAAAGCCGTTGGACTCCGGCAGCACCTCGGGGAAACCGTCCAGCCCCACATCCAGGGAGAAGCCCTGATAGGGTTCCTGCTCCGTGCTGCTGGCATCGGCATCGGCCAGCAGCTTGTCGATTTCAACGAAGTCGCTGTCTTGCACCTGTTCGCGGGGTTTCACCTCCCCCTGATGGGACTCCACCTCGGCGAAGGCATCCTCGAAGTCCGCCAGGGCCAGCTCGCTGGGATCCCACTCGGACGCCGTCGGCTTGGTAGGCTCCAGCCCGAGCTCGGCCAGCATGTCGTCCATATCGTCCTTGCCAAACCCCGTCTCGTCGATGTGCGGCGCCTTGGTGGCAAGCTCATCGTCGGTCGGCTCGCCAAACCCGGTCTCTAGATCGCTCAGATCGAAGTTGGCCAGTGTCTCGTCACGCTGGCTGCGGCTCTCCTCCTGGGCCTGGGCCAGATCCGCTTCCAGATCCGCGTCCAGCTCGGCAAACAGAGCGGCCTGCAGCTCCTCCTCGGTCATGATCTCGTCATGACCACGAGCAGAGGAGGTGGGCTCGTCGGAGAGATCGAGTTCCGGCACCACGGGCAGATCGAAGTCCCCCTCGTGGGCCAGATCCAGCTCGGGCACCAGATCCGGATCCCGGTTCGCCGTCGTCACCGCAGGCTCCACATCAAAAGCGGAGAGCGCCGTCTCGTCATCCCGGAAGATGACATCGGCGGCAGCACTGGCGCCATCTTGCTTCCTGCTCACTTCCGGCTCGTTGAGATCCGGCATGCCATGGAGGGGCTCGTCATCCGCGATGCCCACCGTCATCAACTGATCAAACTCGCTGTTCTCGTCTCCCATGACCATGGAGGTCGACTCGGAGAGGCTCTTCTCCTGCTCTTCCAGCTCGCGGCGGGCACGAGCACGCAGCCAGAGCGTGACCAGGGCAAGCACCAGGAGCACCGGCAGCAGGATGATCATGGCGAGATTGAGCGGCGAAGAGAGCAGCTCCATCAGCCAGCTCTGTTTGGGCACCGGCGCCACCACGGGAGGCGTCGGATTGGCCTTGAGTTCCGCCACCTCTTTTTGCAGGGCGGTCTGATCCTGCAACTGGGCCTTGAGGGTTTCCACCTCTTCGGTCAGGGCTTGCAGACGCAGCTTGAGCCTGTGGTTCATCTCGGTGACCTGGCCGAGCTGGGCGTTGGCATCCTCCAGGGCCAGCGCCATCTCGGTGGAGGGTTTGCCCACCGCAGTGGCGGGCAGGGGCGCCGGCGCCGTGCTGACGGCGCTGCTCGCAGCAGCGCTCACCACCACGGGAGTGGAGACGACCGCTTTGGTGGTCTCCTTCACCTCGGGGGCAGGAGCCGTCGCCTTGGGTGCCGCCGGGATCGGCGCCGCCTTGGGCGGTGTGCTCTTGGCCACCACAGTCGGCTTGGCCGGAGCAGGCTTGCTCGCCACCGGCTGGGCGACGTGGGATTGCTTGTTGGCCAGGTATTTGGGGCTCAGCCCCTTCCAGCTCGCGTTGTCGCTGTTGAAGCGACGGCGTGCTTCGGCATCCGTGATGCGCCCCGCCTCTGCGGCGGTGGGCAGCAGGATGTGGGAACCCACCAGAATATGGTTGATGTTGCCGTCTGCGAAGCTTCGGGGGTTCTTGTCATAGATGGCCACCATGGTCTGGTAGACACTTACCCGGTTGGACGGGCGATGCTTGCTCGCCAGACTCCAGAGGGTGTCGGTGGGACGCACGGGACCATAACTGCCAGCCGACGCAGCAGGCACCTGACGCACGATGGGCTGGGCTCTGGGCAGGGTGACGGGCGCCACGGGCTGGGCCCGGGGCTCTGGTTGCACCGCGGGGGGCGGTGAGCCATCCGGTCCCTTGAGTTCGACAAAGAAGGGTTCTCGCGCCCCCTCTTCGGCCTGAACCGTGCCCAGAAGCCCCAATGCGAGTAGCGTTGCCAGCGTTATGCGGGAATGTCCCATATTCGTTCCTTCGTATGACGGCCCTATCACATTGAAAAATCTGGATAGTTACCCCAAAACAATCGGCTCAATATAAATCAGGCGCCGGTCTCAAGCCAGCGATCCGACATATTTCGCGCCCGGCGGCGACCAGAAAGCAGCCCCAGACGCGAACCAGAGTGTAGAAAAAAACCTAGTCCACTGATATCACACGGTATTCCAAAAACCGGAGAGTGGGTTCCCGGTCACATACCGGGGCCAGGGCGCCCACATCAAGGCGGGGTTCCCTCCCCGCCCGGGGCCGACATCCGGCCTCAGAGGTAATCGCGTACCAGCAGTTCGGCAATCTGCACGCTGTTGGTCGCCGCGCCCTTACGAACGTTATCGGCCACGATCCACATATTGATACCACTCGGATGAGAAATATCCTGGCGTACCCGCCCGACCATCACGTCATCCTGACCGGTGGCATCGCGCACCGGGGTCGGGTAGTCCCCTTCATCATCAAACAGGGTGACGCCCGGGGCATTGCGCAACAGCTCCTTGACCTGCTCGGCGTCCAGCGGCTGGTGCAGCTCCACATGGACCGCCTCGGCGTGACCGTAGAAGACCGGTACCCGCACGCAGGTAGGGTTCACGGCGATGCTGGCATCCCCCAGGATCTTCTGGGTCTCCCACACCATCTTCATCTCTTCCCGGGTGTAGCCGTTGTCAGTGAAGGCATCGATCTGCGGGATCAGGTTGAAGGCGATCTGCTGCGGATAGAGGGTCGGCTCCACCGGGCGGCCGTTGAGCAGGTGGGCGGTCTGGCCCGCCAGCTCGCTCACCCCTTCCTTGCCGGAACCGGAGACGGACTGGTAGGTCGCCACGTTGATGCGGCTGATGCCCACCTCGTCGTGCAGGGGCTTGAGGGCCACCAGCATCTGGATGGTGGAGCAGTTGGGGTTGGCGATGATGTTGCGGTTGCGAAAATCGGCCAGCGCGTCCGGGTTCACTTCCGGAATGACCAGGGGAATGTCCTCGTCGTAGCGGAAGCAGGAGGTGTTGTCGATGACGATGCAGCCGTGCTCGGCGGCGATGGGCGCCCATTTGGCCGAGACCTCGGCACCGGCGGAGAAGAGTGCAATCTCCACCTGGCTCCAGTCAAAGGCCTCCACATCAAGGATGTCGACGTTCTTGCCGCCAAAACGCACCGTGTCCCCAGCGCTGCGACTGGAGGCGAGCGGATAGAGGGTCGCTACCGGGAAGGCGCGCTCCTCCAGGATCTCGATCATGGCCTGACCCACGGCGCCGCTGGCACCCAATACCGCTACGTTGAATTGCTGACTCACTGATCTGTTCTCCTGTGATGCGGCCCGTCGGGGCCGGGCATGAGGGCCCCGGCTGGCACGCGTATCGGTTTGATGACAGGCCCGCCATGATGCCGGGCCGGGGGGAAGCGCCGCCTGGGCAAGCCCTTCCCCTTGTTGAAATCGGGTTTATTGCTCTGAGACGGCAAAGCCCAGTCGGGCCAATCTGTCGTCGGCGAAGGGCCCTTTCAGTTGCAGGGCGCCAAGTTCGCGCCGCTCGGGGTAGCGCTTGCGCTGCTCATCGAAGCTGCCGGGCAGCCCGATCCGGTTGCGAAAACGGGCGTCGTCACGGCGCACGTCATAAACAAGGTGGACAAGCTGCTTGATGAGCGCCTGATCCGCCGGCTGCCCCGGCGTCAGCTCGCGCACCTCGGGGGCAGGCAGCAGGGATTGCAGATCCTGGCGCGGGGTGCGCCCCAGTTGCCGGCACAGCGCCTCATAGAGCATCCAGGTGCCACGGGCCTTGCCTTCCAGGCTGTAACCGGCGATGTGCGGGGTGGCCAGCTCGGTATGGGGCACCAGTTCATTGAGGGGCTCCGGCTCTCCTTCCCACACGTCCATCACCAGTCGCAGGGGATGGGGTCCCTGCTGGCGGACAAGCAGGGCACGGTTGTCCCACACCTCGCCGCGGGATGCGTTGATGAGGATCTGCCCGGCCGGACGCTCGGCGATCTCCTCGGCTCCCAGCAGGTGGAAGGTGGCCTCATCCCCTTCACGAAGATAGGGGACATGGAAGCTGACGATGTCGGCATCCAGGGCAGTGCGGTAATCCACGAAGTCGCCAGCGGCGCCGCTACGGGCCAGGGGCGGGTCGCAGCGCAGCACCTTCATCCCGAGCGCCTCGGCCTTGCCGGCCACGCTCTCGCCGGTGTTGCCGGCACCGATGACGGCGAGGCTCATCTCGCTCAAGGTCAGCTCATGGCGTTCCGCCAGAACCAGCAGGGCGGAGAGCACGTAGTCCCCCACCGACACCTTGTTGCAGCCGGGGGCGCTGAAGAAGGGGATGCCCCGCGCCGCCAGCAGCCCCTGATCGATGTGATCCGTGCCGATGGTGGCCGTGCCGACAAACCCCAGCCTGGGGCAACTCGCCAGGAGCGCTTCGTTGACCCGGGTCACGGAGCGCACCAGCAGCACATCCACCTCTTGCAGATCCGCGGCCTTTATTTCTCGTCCCGGCAGGGGAACCACTTCACCAAATTCCGCAAACAGCTCCACCGCATGGGGCATATTTTCATCAACGACGATCTTCATCGGCACGCATCTCGTCCACAAGGGCCACAGGCGCGCCATTCTAGCCCAAACGCGGCGGATTTTCAGAGGCTTGTTGGCAGACCTCTCTGCGGCCATCTTTCCACCTTCCGGCCTCAGGTGCGGGCACGATGCCCGGCAGCATCATATGTAACAGCCTGTTGCCCTCGCCCCCTTCGCCTTGACCAGAGCAACCTGACTGGCACAATGACGCCTCTTTCTAGCCGCTCGCGCCACCGAACCGGACCCCTTGATGCCGACTCACTCCTCTTCGTTGCCACGCCGCAAGGTGCTTCATTTCAATGCCCTCCTGCTCCTTCCCCTGCTGCTGCTCGTCTGCCTGCCCTGGCAGCCGTTCATGACCCAGGCCCTGCAATCGGGCTGGCTATGGTGGCCCTACGCCCTCACCCGCATGGTGGACTTGCCGGGGCTGGTCTTCACCATCGCCGCCCTGCTGCTGCTAACAAGACACAAGCTGACGCTGGACGGTCGCGCCTTGTTGGCGCTGGCTGGCGCCCTCTTTGCCGTGCTGGCGAGCGACTGGGTCATCAAGAGCCTCATCAAGCTGCTGACCGAGGAGCCCAGGCCCTACCTCATCTGGCTGGAGAGCCAGGAGCTGATCCCCGCCATCCGCCAGTTCTATGGGGGAAGCCAGGCCCTTCGCAGCGAACAGGTCCACGCCGCGACCCAGTTGCTGGCGCTGCCCGCCTGGCTCGGCCAGCACTGGCAGGCAGAGGTCAACTACGCCTTTCCCTCCGGTCACAGCATCGCCGCCATGAGCCTCGCCCAGTTCTTCGGCCTGATCTGGCTGGCCCGGGCACCCGCCGGGGCCTGGCTGCTGCCACTCTGGGCCATCGGGATCGGCCTCTCGCGCACCCTTATCGGCATGCACTGGCCCCTGGATGTGCTGGCAAGCGCCCTGCTTGGCAGCCTTACCGCCCTCCTGGCCGCCCGCTGGTGGTTGCGCCACTACTGACCTCCAATAAAAAACGGGCACCTGGGTGCCCGTTTTTATCGCTTGTACGCCACTCACCCCTTCTGCTGCCAGCCCTCGGGATACTTGTAGCCGACGAAGCGCTTGGCGGCATAAGCCTTGAATTCGGGGGAGTTGTAGGCGGCCGCCACATCCTTGGCGAACGGCTTGCCCGCATCGGCGCTCTTTACCACCACCCAGTTGATGAAGTCATAGCTGCGCTCGAGGAAGAGGCCGGAGCTGAACGGGATCCCGCTTGAGGCGGCAAAGTTGCCGTTGATGACGGAGAAGTCCACATCCTCACGGGAGCGCGGCAGCTGCGCCGCCTCCAGCAGCACCAGCTTGAGGTTGTGGGGGTTCTTCACCACGTCGAACTCGCTCGCCTTGAGAGGATTGATCCCCTCCTTGAGGCTCAGCCAGCCCAGATCCTGCAACATCAGCAGTGCTCGGGCCTGGTTGGTGGGATCGTTCGGGATGGCGACCGTGCTTCCCTCTTTCACCGCCTTCAGATCCCCCAGCTTGCCGGCGTAGAGCCCCATGGGACCGGTCGGTACCTGGGTGATGGGCGCCAGAGAGAGACCCCGGTCTTTGGCGAAGCTCTCCAGATAGGGCTTGTGCTGGAAGCAGTTGACGTCAAGCGACCCGTCCGCCAGGGCGATGTTGGGGGTCACGTAGTCGGTGAACTCCACCAGCTTGACCTTGTAGCCCTTGGCTTCGAGCTGCGGCTTGATAGAGTCGGTCACCATGTCGGCAAAGTCGCCAACCGTGGTGCCGATGACGATCTCTTTCTTCGCCTCATCGATGGCAAAGGCGGACAGCGGCAGGCTGCTGGCGAGCAGCGCCAGGGCGGAAAGGGTGAAGAAGGAACGACGTTGCATAAAAACTCCCTGTCAACATGATCATCAAAACGGTGAACGGTCGGGGGCGAACATGCAGCCACCACACAACCATCTAGCCATCTAAACGGCTAATTTAGCACACCATAACAGAGCTCGTAGCCTTCGCCAAGCAACAAAACCGGGCAAGCTTGGCCAGCACGAAGCAAAGCGCATCCCGCAACTGGATGAAAAATCTTTGACGGAGCGCGCAGTTATGCGCCTTGCCCTCTCCCTGCCTGGCGTCAAACTGGCTTATTGTGGTCATTCGATACCCATTTCAACGGTTCCCATGAGGGCCTGATGGGCTGCTCTACACCCAGACAACACAAGGAGTCACCGTGTTCGATCATGTTGAAATCAAGGTGGTGCGTTTTGACTCCTGTCAGCACTTCTACGCCACCGTACTGACTCCTCTTTTGATAGAACTCAAATGGTCTGATGAGGCGGCGGCCGGTTTTGGCCTGATGGGCCGCGATCACGTGGGCTTTCTGATTGAGCGGGGGCAGCAGGGCGCCTCCTGCCATCTCGCATTCAGGGCCGACGACACGACACAGGTGGATGCGTTCCATCACGCGGGGATCAAGGCAGGTTTTGCCTGCAATGGGCTGCCGGGACTGCGTTCCCACTATGCCCCCAATTACTACGCCGCCTTCCTGCGCGATCCCGATGGCAACAACATCGAGGCGATGACCTACCTTGAATGCCCAGACACGGCAAGCGAGTGAAGCAGCGCCACTCAGTCAGCCAACGAAAGCCTTCAGGCGAGGCAGTCCGCCACAGACAAGGAGACATTCATGCTTGAGCAAAACACCACCGGCCTGCTGGTCGTCGATATCCAGGGCAAACTGGCCCGTCTGGTCGAGGAGAGCGACACCCTGATTGCCAATACCGCCAGGCTGGTGCAAGGGGCCAGGGTGCTGGGGCTGCCGGTTGTCTGGCTGGAGCAGAACCCGGACAAGCTCGGTGCCACAGTGCCCGAATTGCAGTCGCTGCAGGCAGGCGATCTTGTGCTGCCCAAATACAGCTTCGGCGCCCTGGGTGAGCCGACGGTGGCGGCCGCGTTGGCCGAAAGCGGGGTAGAGCATTGGCTGGTATGTGGCATCGAGACCCATATCTGCGTCTACCAGAGCGTGCTGGGGCTTCTCGCCAGCGGTGCCGGGGTCTCGCTGGTGGTGGATGCGGTGTCGTCCCGCACCCTTGCCAACCGGGATCTCGCCATCGCTCAGCTGGCGGCCCGGGGCGCCGCCCTCACCTCGGTGGAGATGTGCCTCTATGAGCTGATGGGGGATTGCCGCCATCCGGCATTTCGCAAGATCCTCTCCCTGGTGAAATGACCGCCATGATGGACAATATGGCGCCCTTTCTGTTCGCCCTCATCGCCTTCGGGGCGGCACTCATGGTGACGGTGACGGGGATGGCGGCCACCCGTCACTATCTGGCCTGGCTCTGGCTGGGGATCATGCTCTTCTTCGGACTGTGGTGGACGCTGCTAGGGATGCCGCCGCTCCTCGCCGAACCAGCCCCTCTCTGACCATGCCGCCCGGACGGCTCAGCCCCCCAGACGCTCCTGCAGATAGTCGTATCCTCCCCCCTCTCTTGGCACGAAGCTCAGCCTGTGGGTCAGACCGGGGGGCGCATCATCGGCATGATGGGAAACGAACAACAGCTGGGTTCCCTCGCCAACGAGGCGCGCCACCATCTCCCGCACCAGGTGACGGTTGAGGGGATCCAGTCCCTGCAGGGGTTCGTCCAGGATGAGCAGCGGCGGATGCTTGACCAGAGCCCGGGCGATCAGCACCAGTCGCTGCTGACCGAAAGAGAGAGAGTGGAAAGGCTGCGCCCCCTGATCGGCCAGCCCCAGCAGGGCCAGCCACTGGTTGGCCAGCGCCAGCTGACGATCCCCCGGCCGGGTATAAAGCCCGATGGAGTCGTAGAAACCGGAGAGGATCACTGTCTGCACCGGGCAGCTGACACGATAGTCCAGATGCAGCGCCGGGCTCACGAGCCCGATATGGCGCTTGATCTCCCAGATGCTCTCGCCGCTGCCCCGCCGCCGTCCGAACAGATGGAGTTCATTGTTGTAACCTTGCGGGTGATCTCCGGTGATGAGGGAGAGCAGGGTCGACTTGCCAGCGCCGTTTGGTCCCACCAGTTGCCAGTGCTCCCCCTCGTCAATGGTCCAGTCGAGCCCGTCGATGATCACCTGATCCCCGTAAGCGATACGCATGGCTTTCATGACGACCCGAGGGCCGGGAGGCAAGGGCTCGGGTGTCGTCAGCGGTGGCGGCAAACGGGGGGATACGGTTTCGGCGCGAGCCAGCTGGGCCACCTCCTGGCTGCCGAGCACCGCCTCGCGCTCCCCCGCCAGCAGCAGACGACACTCGCCGAGCAGGCCGAGGTGAGTGGCAAAGGGGGGGATCTCATCAAAACGGTTGACGATCACCACCAGACGCAGCCCCTCTGACACCAGGTCGGCCAGCAACATCATCAAAGAAGCCCTGGCCCCCTGATCCAGGCCATCGAAGGGTTCGTCCAGCACCAGCAGCTCGGGTCGCCCCAGCAGGGCCCGGGCCAGCAGCAGCTTGCGCCCCTCCCCGCTCGAGAGGTAACGATAGGGGCGCTCCCACAGGGATTCAATGCCAAAACGGGCCAGCAGCGCGCGTGCCTCATGCTCCTCGCCCCCCGCCTCCAGCATCAGGGTCGATACCCGATACCCCGCCTCCTCCTCTTCTCCCAGCATGTCGGTATTGCGCCGCTGCCAGTCCAGCTCCCCCAGCTGTTGCTGCGACTCGAACGAGAGTCGCTCGGCCCGGACTCGGCCCCATACCGCTCCGGCACGCACGACCAGCTCGCCGCACAGGGCCGACGCCAGCGCCGTCTTGCCGCTGCCGTTGCTGCCGACGAAGGCCCAGCAGGCCTGCGGGGTGAGACAGAGTTCGGGAATAACCAGGGTGTGGTGGCCACGCAGGGCCAGGGTGGCGGATTGCCACTGCAATGAGGTCATGGGATCGTCCTGTGATGGGTGCGGAGCACCTTGCTCTTTCCCCTTGTAACAGAAAAAGGGGGGCGCAGACAAAAACGGCGCCATTGCGGCGCCGTGTCATCAAAAAGCGGGGACGGGTTTAGCCGGCCTTGTGCTGCTCGGCCAGATAGAGCCAGGTGTCGACCACGGTATCGGGGTTGAGCGACACGGAATCGATCCCCTGCTCGACCAGCCAGGCGGCGAAGTCCGGGTGATCGGACGGCCCCTGGCCGCAGATCCCCACGTACTTGCCCGCCTTGCGGGCGGCGGCGATGGCCATGGCCAGCAGTGCCTTGACCGCCTCGTTTCGCTCGTCGAACAGGTGGGCGATGAGCCCGGAGTCCCGATCCAGCCCCAGGGTCAACTGGGTCATGTCATTGGAGCCGATGGAGAAGCCGTCGAAGTGCTCGAGGAACTTGTCCGCCAGCAGCGCATTGGAAGGCAGCTCGCACATCATGATGACTTTCAGGCCGCGCTCGCCACGGCGCAAGCCGTTCTCAGCCAGTATCTCCACCACCTGCTCCGCCTCACCCAGGGTACGCACGAAGGGGATCATCACCTCGACGTTGGTCAGCCCCATGACATCCCGCACCCGTTTCATCGCCTCGCACTCGAGGGCGAAGCAGGGGCGGAAACTGTCGGCAATGTAGCGCGACGCACCACGGAAACCGATCATGGGGTTCTCTTCATGGGGTTCGTAACCACGGCCCCCCACCAGGTTGGCGTACTCATTGGACTTGAAGTCCGACATCCGCACGATGACCCGCTCAGGCCAGAAGGCGGCCGCCAGGGTGGCGATCCCTTCCGTCAGCTTGGCTACGTAGAACTCCCTGGGGCTCTCGTAGCCCGCGATCATCCCGGTGATGGTGGCCTGGAGTTCCGGGGTCTGCTGATCGAACTCCAGCAGCGCCTTGGGGTGGACCCCGATCATGCGGTTGATGATGAACTCGAGGCGGGCCAGGCCCACACCGGCATTCGGCAACTGGGCAAAATCGAAGGCGCGGTCCGGATTGCCGACGTTCATCATGATCTTGATGGGCAGGCGCGGCATGTTGCCCACCTCGGTCACCGCCACGTCAAAGTCGAGCTCGCCGTCATAGATGAAGCCGGTATCCCCTTCCGCACAGGAGACGGTGATGAGCTGACCATCCTGGATGTGGTCGGTGGCGTTGCCGCAACCCACCACTGCCGGAATGCCAAGCTCCCGGGCGATGATGGCGGCGTGACAGGTGCGTCCACCCCGGTTGGTGACGATGGCGGAAGCGCGCTTCATGATGGGCTCCCAGTCCGGGTCGGTCATGTCGGTGACCAGCACATCGCCGGGCTGCACTTCATCCATCTGGCTGATGGAGGAGATGACACGGGCCGGACCCGCGCCAATCTTGTGGCCGATGGCGCGCCCCTCGATCAGCACCTTGCCGGTTTGCTTGAGGGCAAAGCGCTCGAGGGTATTGGCTTCCTGGCGGCTACGCACGGTTTCCGGACGGGCCTGAACGATGTAGAGCTTGCCATCCTGACCATCCTTGGCCCACTCGATGTCCATCGGGCGACCGTAATGCTGCTCGATGATGAGGGCCTGCTTTGCCAGGGCCATCACTTCCTCGTCCGTGATGCAGAAGCGGTTGCGCTCGGCATCGGTGGTGTCGACCACCTTCACCTGACGGCCATGACCGGCATCCCCGGAGTAGGTCATCTTGATGAGCTTGGAGCCCAGCGTCTTGCGCACCACGGCAGGGCGCCCGGCCTTGAGGGTCGGCTTGTGCACATAGAACTCGTCCGGGTTGACGGCCCCCTGCACCACCATCTCGCCCAGGCCCTGGGCGCCGGTGATGAAGACCACGTCGTTGAAGCCGGATTCGGTGTCCAGGGTAAACATGACGCCTGAGGCAGCGAGATCCGAGCGCACCATGCGCTGTACCCCGGCGGAGAGAGCGACCCCCTTGTGGTCATAGCCCTGATGGACCCGGTAGGAGATGGCGCGATCGTTGAACAGAGAGGCAAACACATGCTTGATGGCCGTCATGACGGCATCGATACCGCGCACGTTGAGGAAGGTCTCCTGCTGACCGGCAAACGACGCATCCGGCATGTCTTCCGCAGTGGCAGAGGAGCGCACGGCAAAGGATGCCTCGAGCCCGGCGCTCAGCTTGTCGTAGGCCTCACGCACCGCCTGCTCCAGAGCGGGCTGGAAGGGCGCTTCCACCACCCAGTCGCGGATCTGCTGACCGGCCCGGTTGAGGGCGGCGATGTCATCCACATCCAGACTGTCGAGCAGATCATGGATCTTGCCGTTGAGGCCGCTTAACTCCAGAAACTCGTTAAACGCAAAGGCCGTGGTCGCAAACCCGCCCGGCACGGACACGCCGGCCCCCGAGAGGTTGCTGATCATCTCGCCAAGGGATGCATTCTTGCCGCCGACGCGTTCAACGTCCTGCATACCGAGCTGTTCGTACCAGAGTACGTACTGTTGCATTTGCATGTCTCCAGGTTGGGGGGCCAGGGTGACAATTCACCTGCTGTGCCAAGTCGTGTGTTTTTGTTAGTGTCTGTTGCCAACGACCATGAAAACGTTTTCCATTTATTGTCAAAAAAATCCCCGAGCAAGAGTTGGGGATGGTCGTTTGACACAGGCATTCTACAATAGCGACACAAAAAGGTAACGACTCAGGTTTGCAAGCGAGTTCACAACTTGGGCATGGCAGATCTGTTGACAAAAACGATATGGTTTCGAGAGATACTTATTTCTCGCCGCCCCCTGGAGCGCACCACAGGAGTCCGCAGTGCACACCGTATTCTATGTATCCGACGGCACCGCCATCACCGCCGAAGTCTTCGGCCACGCCGTGTTGAGCCAGTTTCCCCTGGCCTTCGAACAGGTCACCATCCCCTTTGTCGAGACCCAGGAGAAAGCGCGCCAGGTACGGGCACGCATTGATGAGCAGTTTCGCCAGACCGGGGTGCGCCCCATCCTGTTTCACACCATCGTCGACCCCATGGTGCGTGAAGAGGTGCTCAAGGCCCAGGCCAGCAGCCACGATTTTCTCAACACCTTCGTAAGCCCTCTCGAACAGGAGCTCGGTATCAAGGCCGAACCCAGGTTGCATCGCACCCATGGCATGGAAAACCGCAAGCTGTACGACGATCGCATCGAAGCGGTCAACTTTGCGCTGGCCAACGACGATGGCATCACCACCAGGGAGTATGACGAGGCAGACATCATCCTCATCGGGGTCTCCCGTTGCGGCAAGACACCGACCAGCCTCTATCTGGCACTGCAATTTGGCATTCGCGCCGCCAACTATCCCTTTATCGAGCAGGACATGGGATCGCTGGAGCTGCCCGCCGCCCTCAAGGCCAATCGCCACAAATTGTTCGGCCTCACCATCATGCCGCAGCGGCTGCACGAGATCCGCAACCAGCGCCGCGCCAACAGCCGATACTCCTCGCTTGATCAATGCAAACAGGAGCTGGCCAGCGTCGAGAGGCTGTTCCGCCAGGAGGCGATTCGCTTCCTCGATACCAGCTCCCACTCGGTCGAGGAGATCAGCGCCAAGATCCTGGAAGCGACCGGCCTTCGCCGCCAGCTCTGCTAACCTGCAAGGCTGCGACAGCACAACGCACCATGAGACAGAGGAGTGGCAAGATAACGAAACAGAAGAACAGGATGAAAAAATGATGCCAGCATCATCGCTGGCATCCCATCACTCGCGGGGCAAGCAGGCTCAGGGCTTGTTGAGTTCCTTGTTGTTCATCAACATGCCGTGAAAATTAATGAGTCCCCTGCCCTTGCGGACTCGCTCGCTCAGCCAGCAGGCTGGCACCAGCCCCATCCCGGCAGCAAGGATGAGCACCATGGCGATGTGGTTCACCAGGTAATCCGCTCCCAACCAGCCCCAGACAACAAGGCTGCTCATCGCCATCGTCAGCAACATGGGGGATAGCCAGATCCCGAGCCAGAGCACGACCATCACCAGGCCACCCACAATACGCTCCATCATATGAGTCCCTTTTTATCAAAGGGCAACAAGGCCATGAAAACCGGACTGAGTCAATAGATGGAAATCCATCAGAACACAAAACCAGCAACCACTCTCAAAACCCCTTTCCAGATCATGAAAAACCTGCATGTCGCACAAAATAGCAGCCGATGATGAGGAAAACAGGTGCATGAATGGTCGATTATCACTATTCTGCTCGGGTTGGTAGCCGCTACAAAAAACAGCCAGCGGCAAACCGTAACGATATAAATACGGATTTCGTCACGTTTTCGGCACAAGATGCCGCGCCAGGCAGAGGAAGTGCTGTGGCTGACGGGACGCGAGCCGAGTGATTTCAGCGACGTAAGGAAGGAAGCATGGATCTTCAACAACACGGCGACGAGCTCAAGCGCGGTCTGAAAAACCGCCATATCCAGCTTATCGCACTGGGCGGTGCCATCGGTACAGGCCTGTTCCTCGGCATTGCCGACACCATCAAGATGGCGGGCCCTGCGGTGCTGCTGGGCTATGCCATCGGCGGCTTCATCGCCTTCCTCATCATGCGCCAGCTGGGCGAGATGGTGGTGGAAGAGCCGGTTGCCGGCTCATTCAGCCATTTTGCCTACAAGTACTGGGGTGACTTCGCCGGCTTCGCCTCCGGCTGGAACTACTGGGTGCTCTATGTGCTGGTGAGCATGGCCGAGCTGACGGCAGTCGGTATCTATGTCCAGTACTGGTGGCCCGAGATCCCGACCTGGATGTCGGCGGCTTTCTTCTTCGTGCTGATCAACGCCATCAACCTCTCCAACGTCAAGGCGTTCGGCGAGATGGAGTTCTGGTTCGCCATCATCAAGGTGGTCGCCATTCTCGGCATGATCGGATTCGGCGGCTGGATGCTGTTCTCCGGCAGCGGCGGCCCCGAGGCCACGGTCAGCAACCTCTGGGCCCAGGGTGGCTTCTTCCCCAACGGCGTCGGCGGGCTGGTGATGGCAATGGCCTTCATCATGTTCTCCTTCGGCGGTCTGGAGCTGGTCGGCATCACGGCAGCGGAAGCGGACAATCCCGAGAAGAGCATCCCAAAGGCCACCAACCAGGTGATCTACCGCATCCTCATCTTCTACATCGGTGCCCTCACCGTACTGCTCTCCCTCTATCCCTGGGGCAAGGTAGTGGAAGGCGGCAGCCCGTTCGTGATGATCTTCCATGCGCTCGACAGCAACCTGGTAGCCAACGTACTTAACCTGGTGGTGCTGACCGCCGCGCTGTCGGTGTACAACAGCTGCGTCTACTGCAACAGCCGCATGCTGTTTGGCCTGGCCAAGCAGGGCAACGGCCCCAAGGCCCTGCTCAAGACCAACAAGAGCGGCGTGCCCCTGACCGCCATCACCATCTCGGCCGCGGCCACCCTGCTGTGCGTGCTCATCAACTATTTGATCCCGGGCAAGGCCTTTGGTCTGCTGATGTCTCTGGTGGTCTCCGCCCTGGTCATCAACTGGGCCATGATCAGCCTGGCGCACCTCAAGTTCCGCAAGGTGAAGTCTGCAGAAGGCGTCACCACCAAGTTCAAGGCACTGTGGAGCCCGTTTGGCAACTACCTCTGCCTCGCCTTCATGGCCGCCATCCTGGTGATCATGTACATGAACGACGGCACCCGCATCTCGGTCGAGCTGATCCCGGCCTGGGTCCTGGTACTCGGTATCGGCTATCTGCTCAAACAGAAGAGCCAACGCAAGCTGGCGACCAACCTGGGCTAGGCATCATCCCTCTCCAGCAAAAATGCCGGTCACTGACCGGCATTTTTTATTCCATTCCCGTTTCACCTGACCCAATTCGCGGCTCACTTGTCCTGCCAGCCCCTGCAATGACAAACCCGAGGGGTTGCCTCGGGTTTGAGTGATGGACAAAGGGGCTGTGTTATTCCAGCAGGAAGACGGCTTCTACATTGTCAGTGATGCTGATCTGCTGCTGTTGATAGCTGTTTTCCATCATGTCGGCGGCAGGGGCTGCCGCAGCCTTCATGGCACGGGTATAGACCGGCATGGGGGAACTGTTGCGGTATTCAACGCTATATACCTTGCCAAGCTTCATGCCGAAAGCCTTGGCCAGGGATTCCGCCTTGCTCGTGGCATCAGCAACAGCACCAAGCCGGGCCTGCTCCTTGATGACCTGTGGTGACTTCAGGCCGTACTCTATCTGGGTCACGGACTCCAGACCCGCCTTGAGGGCGGTGTCCATCAGCTGGCTCAACTTGTCGAGCTGGTAGAGTTTGACCGCCAGCTGACGCTGGGCACGGTAACCCACCATTTCGGGTTGCTTGTTCTGGGGGTACTGGTACTCGGGGGAGATCACCAGATTGCCAGCCTCCACGTCGCTGCGCTTGATGCCGAGGCTCTCCAGCTGGCCAAAGAAGGCTGCTACCTTGGTATCTACCTGCTGTTTGGCCTTGATGCCCTGCTTCTCCAGTGCCGTGACGGCGACATTGAGCGTCAGCATGTCTGGTTCAGCCTTCTGCTCCGCATAGCCACTGACGACCAGATGGGGGGCCTGAGGAACCTCGATGGCAAGCAACGGAGCACTGACAACCAGCGCGGACAGGGTAAGAAGGGGACGCCACATAAAAAAACCTCCATCATTTAGATGGAGGTCATTATGCATGTCGTCGATTGGGATTCATATATCGTGTGTCGGCGGGATCTGGTCCAGCACCTGATTGGTCATGTCGATATTGATGCTGATCTCCCCTCCTCCTGAATTGCCATGGCTTGTCATCACGGGAGCAGGCGCCGGGCTGCCAAACAGCGATTCATCCTCAAAGTGGAACGAATCCCACGACAGAACATGACCTTGTGATGGCAGATTCGGCTCGGACGTCGTCACAACGGCCAGCGCCCCCCAGTCAAGCTCCTCACCGTGGCTGAGCAGCCCCTGCAAGGAGGTATCGCTCAGACTTTGCAACGAATACTCCTGCTGCCCCCACTCATGGCCGACCAGCACCATCATGTGGGGCAGGGGCGCATCCTCTGCTGGCGTGAAGCTGATACGAGAAGCGGCAAAGTCCACATTCAGCAACCCCGCCACCTCACCATCTTCGCTCTCCAGCTCCAGACCGTTGAGCGTGTCACCCGTCATCGTGGCCTGATAGCCAAAGCGGCCGGTGCAGACGATATTGTCCTGCCCGTTCCAGCTATAGCGAATGCCGTCGATGTCGACCCAGTTGAATGACTGCATGGTGACCCTCTCCTGATACTGCAGCTATCTTATCTGCCCACTCCATCAAATAACAGGGGCCGGGCACACCCGGCCCCCATACCCTGCTTACGGATCGACCTTGAGGTTGCCCTGATCCAGCAGATCCTGAATGATCTGCAGATTGGATTTGCCAGCCGTCAGATCCACGTTGTCAAAGAGGATGATATGAGTCGTGGTGCCACTTCCCGCTCCATCCAGATCAATGGTCAGTGTCGACTTGCCACTGCCCGGACCAGGAGCAAAGGTAAGATAGTGATCCAGTGTGCTCGCATCGGCATGCTCACCACTGAGCAGTTCACTCAGGTCCAGAACATCTCCATTGGCCCCCGTGGTGAAGTCTTTGATGGTATCCGTGCCTCCTGCATCACCTGCCATCCATTTGAAGGTATCCTTGCCAGCCCCACCAGTCAGGGTATCACTGCCGGTACCCCCAATCAGCAGGTCATTGCCATCCCCCCCCAGCAGGATGTCGTTGCCAAGGCCACCCGTCAGAGTGTCGTTGCCGGACTCTCCGAGCAAGGTATCGTTACCACTGCCTCCATCCAGCTGGTCGTTTCCGGTTCCCCCGACCAAGGTATCCTTGCCGCCAGCTCCTAAGAGCAGATCATCACCGGCGCCACCCGACAAGATATTGTCCAGACTGTTCCCTGTTATGCTGTCCCCAAAATCGGAGCCGATGGCATGCCCTTGCGTGCTGTTGAAGGTCACATTCACAGCGCTGGCGGCGGCATCATAGTCTGCTGTGAACGGGGCTTCCGGCAACAGGCTTAGTCCGATATTGCTGTGGACTGCATCGCCGTCCCCGTCAATCAGTGTGACTGGCAGTTGCAGACTGACCGGGATCCCAGGAGTGGCAACGCTGGAACCAAAGTCCCCTATCTTGAAGTCACTGCCCGCAGCGTAGTGGAATTCTAGGCTGTTATACCCATCCGCCGTGTAGGCAGCCAACTTGGTATTGCTCACCACCCCCACCACGGTTGCGACATAGGCCACACCAGCACCGGGATCATCATCACTGAAGTTCACCGTAAAGTTTCGCCCTCCCACGGAGACAATCTGCGACATGCCTGCAGCTATGCTGACAACCTTAGTCGAGCCGTTGAAGCTGATGGCCACCGCTGTCAACGACTCCTTGTTTCCATCGCCTATATCGTTGTCATTGTCTACATCCTGACGGGCAACGATCTTCACGCTGGATCCACTACTGCCGATTGCGGTAAACAGAGCCGAGGCACCATTGACGTCGTAGTGTGCCTCAAAGGCATGTGTGGCTGGGTCGCCATAAGACCCACTACTCCCAGGAGAACCTGTAAGATCGACAACAAAGTCGATCCGCATAGCCTCACCGAGGCCGATAGATGCTCCACCACTGATCCCCCCGGTATTGGCTGTGGTATTAACGGTACCGCCGTCCACCCCACCCGTCATCGCCGTCAACAGCAGATCCTTGCTGTCATTAGCCACAGCGGTGAATCCAGCCCAAGGACCGTTGCCACCGACGAAGTTATAGCCACCACCATTAAAGTCTATCGTGGTCTGACCACCATCAACCTCTCCTATCATCTGGACTTGGTAAGTGGCAGAGGCAGGCTGCAAGGTCGCGATGAAGACAGTCCCTGCAGCCGTGGAAGCCGTGAGCACTGTTCCGTTTGAGGATAATGAATAAGTAATGGGCAAGCCACCGGACGTCAGTCCGCTGTTGCTGCCATTAAGTGCACTGTCAAAGCGGATGCTCCCACCATCCGCGCCATAGTTGTTTGACAAGGTACCATCACCATCCAGCAAGAAGGTGCCGGTCACGCCCGATTGGTTCAACATGACCCCCATGGCGGGCGTCATCACGAAGGGCACATCATCTTCCACCTGGACGATGAAGTTGCGGATCAATGCGACATTGTCCACGCCTTCATGTGCGCTGATCACGCTGGACAGGTTGAGGGCCTTCAGCTCCAGATCGTTTCCATCTCCCTGGGGATGATCAATGGAGCCTTGCAGGGTGAAGGTGTAATCCCCATCACTCTCCACCTGCAGGGTGAAGATGGGTTTGCTACCAGCCATGGCAACCAGCGTATCGACCCCGGCACCATGAGTGATGCTATAGGTAATCGCCACGCCCCCCGAGGTCAGTGCAGGCAGCCCTGCCGTCGACCCCATGCCAAAGCTAACCCCCACGCTATCCGCCACCATTTGCGCCAGAGACCCACTGACCGTCGTCAGCAGAGGATTGTTGCCTGGCAAGCCTGTGGGCAGGCCGTCTTCAAACACGGAGGCGACGATGGGGGACGTATCCAGTACCAGGATTTTCAGCTGGGCGCTGGAGGTATCGCCGTCCGAATCCACGATGGTGTAGGTGAAGACCTCCTGGGTATGAGCCGCCACATCATTGGGGGGTGAGTAGGAGTAGGAACCGTCCGCATTCACGGTCAGTCGGCCCCCTGCCGGCGTCGGGATGGGACCCGTTGTGCCGCCTTGCACCAGGAAGGTCACGACATTGCCGTTGATGCTGTCGGCCACCCCGGCATAAACAGCCGGATTGGTGACGGTAAAGCTGATCTGCACTACGGTCACGGGGCCATCGGCACCCGCAACATCCACACCAGCACTGCCATCTACGTCGGTGATCACGTTGCCGGTTGCCGGTGGCGGCACTGTGGCTTGCAAGGTGGCATCCAGGTCATTGATATTATCGACCAGAGTCACGGTGTCACCGTTATCCTCCACCAGGGCCAGTTGCGAAATGGCCGATGCGTTGCCACTGACGTTGAGGCCAACGGCATAGACCTCCACGTTGTTGTTGTTCACAAAGCTTGTCCAGCCTGCCGGAACGTTGCCCTCATTGGGTGCACCATCCGACAGGAAGTAGACCTTGGTTTCGTAACCAGCCAATGCCGGATTGGCTAGATCGGCTGTCAATTGGTTCTGTGCTAATACAAGAGGCGCATTGTAGTTGGTACCACCGCCATCTGTTGGCAGGCCGGAGATGCTGGCCTTGGCCACGTCGGGATCGCTCGTCTGCGGGATCAGCAAAGCACCACTGGCAAAATCGATTACTGTGATGGTCAGGGGAACCCCCAGAGCCACATAAGAGTCAATCATGTGGTTCAACGCACTCTTGGCCAGTTCCAGACGATTCGGGGATCCATTAGTGGTCGTGCCTATCTTCCAGAGCATGCTGCCCGAAGTATCGATCACCAAGACGAGGTTGAATGGAGGCAACCCGGCTTCCGTCACCGTAACGCTGTTATCCTTCGCCGTCGGCACGTCGTCCACGATCTGCACGCTCAGGGTGTTCGAGGCCGAATCCCCGTCGCTGTCCACCAGGCTCACCGCGAAGTCTTCGAACAGGCTGTTGTTGCCGTTCGCCGTCGGGTGCGCCTCGTTGTCGTTCAGGGTGTAGCTGTAGCTCACCAGCCCGGTCGCCGGGTTGTACCCGGTGATGGTCAGGGTGTTGCCCAGCGGCGTGGTCACCCCGCTCAGCGGGAAGCCCGCCACCACCCCGTTCACCACGATGTTGATGCCACCCACGCTCAGGGTCTTCACCCCGTCCGGCGCGCTGATGGTGAAGTCCCCCGTCACCGTGGTCGACTCCTTGCTGCTGTCCGACCCCGCCGACTCATTCGCGCCACGGGTCGCCAGCAGGTCGTCCTCGTACACCTTCGCATCCCCGCCCTCGCCCTTGGGCGTCAGGTTGGTGATGGTCACCCCGTCATCGTCGTTCTTGATGGTCAGGGTCAGGGTCGCCGTGCTCACGTCTCCGTCCGCATCCGTCAGGGTGTAGGTGAACACTTCGCTGCCCACCCCGCCCCCGGTCAGCGCCTTGAAGTCACCGTCGTTCGGGTTGAGGGTGTAGGTGTAGGTGCCGTTGGCATTGAGCACCAGGCTGCCGTAGGTCCCGCTCAGGGTGCCCGCGGTCACCGCCGCGCCATCCGCCCCCTGCACA
>NZ_JAGKRI010000373.1:0-1656 GCF_017939255.1 Aeromonas sp. Prich7-2 | reverse complement strand
ACCCCGCTCAGCGGGAAGCCCGCCACCACCCCGTTCACCACGATGTTGATGCCACCCACGCTCAGGGTCTTCACCCCGTCCGGCGCGCTGATGGTGAAGTCCCCCGTCACCGTGGTCGACTCCTTGCTGCTGTCCGACCCCGCCGATTCGTTTTCGCCGCGGGTCGCCAGCAGGTCGTCCTCGTACACCTTCACATCCCCGCCCTCGCCCTTGGGCGTCAGGTTGGTGATGGTCACCCCGTCATCGTCGTTCTTGATGGTCAGGGTCAGGGTCGCCGTGCTCACGTCTCCGTCCGCATCCGTCAGGGTGTAGGTGAACACTTCGCTGCCCACCCCGCCCCCGGTCAGCGCCTTGAAGTCACCGTCGTTCGGGTTGAGGGTATAGGTGTAGGTGCCGTTGGCATTGAGCACCAGGCTGCCGTAGGTCCCGCTCAGGGTGCCCGCGGTCACCGCCGCGCCATCCGCCCCCTGCACGTCGTTGGTGATGACGTTGCCATTGAGGACCAGGTTGTTCTCGCTCGCCGCCGTCAGGTTGACGTCGCTCACCGCCGTCGGCACGTCATCGACAATCTGCACGCTCAGGGTGTTCGAGGCCGAGTCCCCGTCGCTGTCCACCAGGCTCACCGCGAAGTCTTCGAACAGGCTGTTGTTGCCGTTCGCCGTCGGGTGCGCCTCGTTGTCGTTCAGGGTGTAGCTGTAGCTCACCAGCCCGGTCGCCGGGTTGTACCCGGTGATGGTCAGGGTGTTGCCCAGCGGCGTGGTCACCCCGCTCAGCGGGAAGCCCGCCACCACCCCGTTCACCACGATGTTGATGCCACCCACGCTCAGGGTCTTCACCCCGTCCGGCGCGCTGATGGTGAAGTCCCCCGTCACCGTGGTCGACTCCTTGCTGCTGTCCGACCCCGCCGACTCATTCTCGCCGCGGGTCGCCAGCAGGTCGTCTTCGTACACCTTCACATCCCCGCCCTCGCCCTTGGGCGTCAGGTTGGTGATGGTCACCCCGTCATCGTCGTTCTTGATGGTCAGGGTCAGGGTCGCCGTGCTCACGTCTCCGTCCGCATCCGTCAGGGTGTAGGTGAACACTTCGCTGCCCACCCCGCCCCCGGTCAGCGCCTTGAAGTCACCGTCGTTCGGGTTGAGGGTGTAGGTGTAGGTGCCGTTGGCATTGAGCACCAGGCTGCCGTAGGTCCCGCTCAGGGTGCCCGCGGTCACCGCCGCGCCATCCGCCCCCTGCACGTCGTTGGTGATGACGTTGCCATTGAGGACCAGGTTGTTCTCGCTCGCCACCGTCAGGTTGACGTCGCTCACCGCCGTCGGCACGTCGTCCAGCACCACGACATCCAGCCCTGCACTGGTCGTGTCGCCATCGAGGTCCGTCAACACAACGTTGAAGCTCTCCGTCAGAGCCCCATCATTTGCAGGTTTGTTATGTGTTTCGTTATCGTTCAGGGTGTAGCTGTAGGTCACGCTGCCAACCCCTGTCACCGGGTTGTAGCTGACGCCGGTCACCATGCATATTCCGGCCGATCATGAACACCAATTCCGATTCAACGTGAACACCATTTCCGGACCAATGTGAACGCTCATTCCGGTTCAACCTGAACACTTTGCCCCTCCTTTCCGGAAACAGTGTTCAACATCCCGGAATCACTGTTCA
>NZ_JAGKRI010000072.1:0-35140 GCF_017939255.1 Aeromonas sp. Prich7-2 | reverse complement strand
GCCGTTGTGGTCGTGGCAGAGGTGGTAGGATAGGCATCAACTCAGTCCTTTGGGTGTGGCTTGTTTTGTTTAGCGACTAATCAGATCGCACAAACTGGACTGAGTTCCCTTCCTCCGGTGATCTACTATTCGGAACAGCTATTTAGGTTATGATTTGTCTCGGCTGACCGGCCAGACTTTCGCACGAGTCAAAATGGTTACTACTCTCAAGCCACATGATCTCAACCTCAAATCCTCACCTTGGATGGATTAAACGTGCGATGTATACCCCAGGGTAGGACTAGGAGATTGGATCATGACCATCAAAGCATTCGTCCACACAACCCAGCTTGAGCTCAAAGATGTACTAGGCATCTCCCTCAAACGTAGTCATATCTACGAGATGATTGCTGCGGCCTATGGCTACAGTACTTACGCGTCATTGCAAGCTGATGCGATTCTGCTCAGTAATACGAAATGGCAGGTTGCGTTGGATGTAAGTGCAATTAAGGCTAGAGCTAATATTCTGGGTATTAGTATTCCTGAGCTTGCCGCTCAGAAATTGGCCACATCGTTAGTGCAGGCGGGTATTATAAGCCTACGTGTAAGAGAGATTTTAAGGCGTCGTGTTAACGACGATGACATGACTAAGCATGGTCAACTTCCTCCTAATTCGACTACTGCTAGCCGCTTTAGCTCCTCAGACCATTATGCTGGGGAATTAATGAATATGTTTAAACAGAATGAATTTAATTCGCCATTAGTACACCAGGGATTGGTCCAGTTAAGTGCATTTGCAGACCGAAATGCCTCGTCATTTACCGATTTTGAACTTCATCAAAAATTGTACAGAATAGCCAGTGGCTTTAATGGAGCTGATATTAATTCATTAGTTGGCAAAGATAAAGAACGATACGTTTATTGGCTTCATCACTTGAAAAAATCAGCGATGAGATTTGATATGGAGGCTATAGAGTTACTGTCAACCCATCGGCTTGATGTTTCTTTATATATGAATGTATTAAAAGACTACACGTATCATGAAACTGTAGCAGTCAAATGCGAAGATGCTAGGTATATGCAGCATGCACATTACTGGTGGATTAAAGCTGCTTTAAAAGGGTCTATTAACGCAATGCACAAGTTGATTAGCAACTATGAAAAGGAAGACTTATATCGTTGTTGGATATGGGTACTTCTTGCAGAGAGTATTGGGTATGATCTCCTAAATGAGGTCGATACATCCACAACTTATGATATGCATGCGGGTAGTGACAAGCATACATTCACTATCCAAGGGCAGACTTTTCCTGCACTGACATTACCAGCTCTAGAGATGGTCTTGCATCACAAGGCTCAGCGAGTCGTAGATAAGCTATGTCAAGAACATTTTGATGATGGAATCGTATTTGAAGATCACGGCTCATATGACTAAGGCGGAATTAACTAGAAAAGATATTTTTTATCTTTTGTGTTGAGTTTTTATTTGTAATCGACAGCTGTCGACAGTGTGAGAGGCGTGTTAAAACATGAAAATAATCATTGCCTCTCACGCACTACATTTAGATCTTGCTGAGTTAGGTGTGCTAATTACTTTAATAAAAGATAATTCACTCAAAAGATGAGTGTTGACACACTATATTCTAGTAATTTCTTATTGTAAGTGCAATTTTCTTACTTTAAGGAACGCTAGCTCGAAGGAATTAAAAATCTGGATTATCTTCGCTGCGAAGCAGCGGAATGTTGAAATTCTTAAATTTTTTAATTGTTCTCAATAATAGTAAATGGACAGTTTTTCGATTTTTTCAAGTGGGGTAAATGAAAAAAGTTCGAAAAAAGATGAGGTTGGTTGTTTTTGAAGCGTTCTTAAGGGGGGGTTAGCCTATCAGCTACCTCGCTCTAGGGAAAGTGCGAACAAGTATCCCACGAACAAAAAATGAAAATTTTAGTCATTTAATATCAATGGGTTACCATTAAATGCTCTCGTGCCATATGACTTATTCGCACCTTCCCTAGGGAAAGTGCGAACAAGTATCCCAAGAACAAAAAATGAAAATTTTAGTCATTTAATATCAATGGGTTACCAGTAAATGCTCTCGTGCCATATGACTTATTCGCACCTTCCCTAGGTGCACACCCCATGTTGGATTCGTCCTACAAGTACTATTACTGCCTGAGCCCCTAAAGCTGTCGACAGCACCTCTGCTGGCCGTTTACCACCTAAGCCCCAGGCTGGGCGGTGTAACCATGACATTGCTCTGACGGTATTGTTTCTGTGGAGGAAGAGAACAGCGTCGAGTGCCTGTACAACGCCGTATACCCTTTCACCCTGTGATACTGATAGGGTGGTCTTATTCCTGACCTTACGTGACAATGTGCCTCGGCTAATGCCCACAAGGCGGCATATCACACCAACATCAGTCATCACTAGTCCGGAAATTTGATGAATGATGCTTGGCGCTACGCCAGCTATGATCCAGAGATGTGCACTCAGTGGATCTTGAGGGATGTTGAGAGTCGTCATAAGGGTGGGTGCTGAACTAGCCTGCGTACTGGGTTGATAAACTGAAAGTGACATATTTTACTGTTCCCGTATTGACAATGATTTGTTCTCATCATCGTACTCCATGTTCAGATTTTCTGACAGTTACCTCACTGGTTATAATTGTTGATGTTGCTGATATGGAGGGCACCCGCCCCCTCCATTAGCGAATGAACGAACTGAATCATGTTCATGGCCTATACCTAGAAATATGGCCTCATTCAGCAAATCCATTTCAAAAAAGCAATAGCGTTATATTCAAGCTACAGCATTTCTTTAAGCCAAAAAATTTGCTCTGCATTTAGTTGGTTTTGGTCACCCAAATCTTTCATTTCTTGTACGAACGTAGAGAGTTCATATTTTATATTCTTCTTTATACATCTCCTAACATAGCTTTCATATAGGCTATTAACAGATGGAGGGAAATTCGTTTCCTGTTGCACCTTTATAGCTGCATTAGAATTGGTTGCACTCCTTAATTTTTCTCTTGTAGCTTGGCTGATATTGTTGTCAATATAGTAATTCATCAGCGTTTCGAGGCTGTGTCCAGTGATCTTAGATAAATCTTGAATAGGTACTCCACTTTCTAGTGCTTTTTTGGCAAAAGTATGTCTGGCATCATATAATCGGCCTATCTTAGGAAAATTAAACTCTTTTTTAACTGCCTGCCAAGTTTTCTGATAAAGGCTCGAAGTTACATGGGGGGCCTTTGCTTCGCGGCAACAAGGAAACATCAACTCACCCTCTCGATCACTCAAGCTTTTTAGAGTTTTGTATTTCGCTACGTAATTCCAGTATGAGTCTGACTCAATAGCAACAATGCGTGCAGCCTTGTTTTTACTAATGTGCTCAGGAATACGTATGGATCTATCATTAATATTAAAATTGTTGCTTGTGTTTCTATATATTTCAGAGTTTCTTGCCCCGCATAGGAACATGGTTGCAACTATGATCTTGGAATCCCCACCACCTGGAGTGTCTTCATCAAAAATAAATTCCACGACTTCATTTGTGGGGTCAGTATATGTTGTGACAGGCCTCTTAGGGTTTCTTGGGAACAGAAAAATATGCCTATCAATTTTATTCTTTGGTAAATAGGTGCACGTAACGCACATATTAAACAAGCTGTTTAATAAGGAATAGTATTTCCTCATTGTTTCTGATGTTATTGGCGTTTCTTTGTTCTGCCAATACTTTTTGAATATTACTGGGTGATCTTCATTAAATTCAGATAGCTTGAGGTCTAACCATGGTTCAAAGGCAGATGAGATTTCCCTTATTGTTTTGTCGGTAACAGGGATTAATGAATTCCTCTTGTTTGATTTGTTTTCACGGTCGTTTTTATAATGCTCTAAAAGATAAGTTCTCAATGTAAAAGACTGATATTTCCACTTTTCTGGATTAATCTTTTCAGCATCACTAACTAATCTCTTAAACTCTTCCTTAGCCTGTGTAACGCTAAAAAAACCTTTTGGATAATGTCCACTTTTAGTGCGAGTCATCCAATTGCCAATTTTCTGCCTCCGATTTTTATCGTAAACAATATAGAATGTCTTAACACTGTTTCCGATTCTTAGTTTTAATCTTGGTTTGTTCTTTTCATTATATTTCTCATCGTCAGAACTATAGTGCGTTAATTCAACGCATTTATTTTTATCATTAATAAATGGAAGACTATCTATGTACTGGTCTTTAAAGGTGAATGAGAATTTCCCTTTAATTATGGCCGCAGGGTGACCCTGGAGCAGCGTCTTAAGATCGAACTCTTCTTTGCGTATGGATGTAGCCGGATTTTTGGGAGCCATTAGGTACCACCGAAAAATGTTCTATTGAGACATTATAGCGGCAAAATAGCGCAAAAGTAGAGTTGAATGGCGTGAATAGCTCTTAAATAGCGCAAAATAGGCATCGATTGCACCGCTCACAAAACAAGCGGCCTGGTTGTTTATGAATGCTTTTTGAACTATAAAGCTATGTTTTTAAAGGAAATATTTATAATTCCTAATATTTAAAAAATCTTATAACAGCCTATTTAGATAGATTTTTAAGCAATAAACATCCCTTAGGAGGGGACCGCTCTATCCTGCTGAGCTACGGGAACCTTGTGGCGGGCATTATACAAGAAGCATTGTGCTTTTAAACCCTTGATTCCTATTCCAATACGGCCAAATCACCGATTTGGACATTGAATGGCGAATATTTGTTCTGACTGCTGATGACGGCGCCGTCCTCGAACACCTGCACCACCTCGAACAGGCCGTCGGCGGGATTGCGCATCACGCGGGACTTGCCGTAGGGGTCGACGAAGTCGGCGCTGTGCTGGACGCGGAACTGATCCCCGAGCTTGACGCCGTTGCGACGGCCCAGATTGATGTGGGGACCGCGCTCGTGCTGGGCCACGATCCGGGCGGTGACGGGGGCGCAGGCAAGCTCGGCGACGATGTCCTGGGCCGCCTCCTTCAACTGGTAGCCCACCTCCTGGCCATAACTCGACTGCCAGAACCGGCCGCCGCTGCTGCCGACCTGTTCCCGCTTGGAGAAGGTCCAGTTGGCGCGCCCCTGGTACTCCTTGCGACCGAGCAGGGTGCCGTTGATGCCGTCAAACAGGTAGAGCTGCATGCGAAAATTGCGCACGGGATCCTCATACCAGCTGGTCAGGGCGTTGCCCTGAGGCTCGAGGGAGAGATCGTCGATGCTGCCGAGCACCAGGTACTGGCTGTCGGTGCGCAGGCTCAGGGCCTTGATCTCCTCGAGGGCGCTGCGATCCCCCTGCTGCAGGTGGAGCGGATCGATGCGCAGGTTCTCGTCGAGCCACTGGCGGGCGACCACCCCCTGGGGGGCTGCCGCCAAGGTCTCGAACAGGCGGCGGGAGAGATCGGCGGGCATGTCGTCCAGGGCGCCGGTGCTCGCCTGATCCGGGTAGCGCATGCGCAGGCGTACCAGCGTCAAATCCTTGGCGTAGTGCTGGGTCTGGCAGATCTGGCGCTCGGCCTGGATGTCGGCCACCAGCGTGATGTACATGCGGCCGTTGCGCACCTCTTCGCGCTTGAGGCGGTACTGGCGGATGTCGCCGCCGGAACGGATCTGGATCTGCTCCGAGCGCAGGCTGCCATTTTCCAGGCGCTGGATGCTGGAGACGGACGCCCCGCTGGCCAGCAGGGCCTGGCGCAGCGCATCCCGGGTTGCCTGCTCGCGGGCGTAGACCTCGTCGCCCCCCAGAATGGCGGCACTGCCCTGGGCCTCGATAAGTTCGGCCCTGGCCGACAGGCTGGCCAGCAGCAGGGTGAACAGCAGCGAAACTTTCATAACAAACACCTTGAGTGGGCGACCCCGCTGCCGCCGGTGAGGCGGGTCAGGGATCCTGGACACAGATCCGGTCTGCACCGGAGCGGGTGACCAAATAAAAGCAAGAACCATGCCTTCTTCCCTGGCCGGAGCCCGTACGGTGGGCTCCGGTGGCACAGTGCGCGCCTTTGCCCTGGGATCATCGAGGATCCTGCGCGCATTCCCGCCTCAAGTGTTGGCGGTTGCGACCGATAACAGGTCAGGTGCAGATACAGGAAAGGTATCCATGAAGAGAGTTATCACGGTGCTGGCGGTGGCGCTGGCATTGGTCGGTTGCGGGTCGGCCGACCCCATCAATCGGGAGCTGGGAGACCCTCGCCAGGCGGCGAAGGGGATGGAGCTCAACTGGCTGGTGGCCCGCATGACGGATCAGTTGATGGAGCGCAAGTCCCTCACGACCCTGACCGAGCCCATTGCGGTCGCCTCCTTTGTCGATCTCGACACCCTGAAGGACACCAACTGGATGGGGCAGCAGATCGAGGAGAGCTTCATCTACGAGCTGAACCGGCGCGGGGAAGTGGTGGTGGACTTCAAGACCACGGGCAACATCCAGGTGACCCCGCAGGGGGATTTCGTGATGAGCCGCAACTACAAGGATCTCTCGTCCCGGCTGCCCATCTCCCGCATCCTGACCGGCACCTTCAGCCGCAATCAGCAGGGGATCCTGGTCAACGCCCGCATCATCGATCTGCGCACCAAGATGGTGGAGACCACGGCCCAGAGCCTGATCCCGAAACAATATTTGTCCGGTGCCAGCAACTCCTTTGGCCGGGCCTCCATCAATCGCGGTTACCTGATGCGGGGGGGCCAGAGCCCGTCCGGCCATCTGGTCAACCTGACCCCTTGAGGTGGCGCGTCATGAAGCGTGAAGCGGGCTGGCTGACATTGAGCCGTGAAACATCGGGTGTGGTGAACAGGAAAACGGGGAAACAGCGATGAAAATCTTGTTGGGTTGCCTGATGGCCATGTTGCTGACGGCGTGCAGTGGCAACCGGGTGGTGAACTATGACGTGGGCGAGAAGCCCGATGACTTCCCGGTGCTCAAGGCGGTGGGGTATGCGGTGATCGACATCCAGCCCGGTCCCTCCCAGTCCGAGAAGATGTTGCAGGCGATCCGCGCCTCCAAGATGGACGCCTACCGGGAGCTGGCGGAGCAGCTCAACGGCCAGCAGGTGCGCGGCCAGAGCAGCTACAAGGACCTGACCCAGACCTCCAACTCCCTGGATGTGTCGGTGGCGGGCATGGTGCGCGGTGCCCGGGTGGTGGCGACCTATCCCCGTGGCAACACCTATGCCACCGAGCTGGAGCTCGACACCCGCAACCTCTATCACCTGAACCAGCTGATGGCGGGCCAGTTCTAGGGCGGGTCCGGGGGGCGCCGGCATGAGCCCGGCGATGATCACGGCACAGACAAAGGCGAGCGCAGGCTCGCCTTTTTGTTTGGTCGGGAAAGGGCTCGGATCTGCGGGGAATAACCGGGGTTGGCGCCTTGGACGGGATAGGGCCTGGGGAGGATAACCGGGGTTGGCGCCTTGGACGGGATAGGGCCTGGGGAGGATAACCGGGGTTGGCGTCTTGGGGGATAACTGGCCTGCGGTGAGGATAACCGGGATTGGCGTCTTGGGGGGAGAGCTGGTCTTCTGCAGGAGAAACGGACTTGATGGCCGGGCGGGATCCGGCCTGTGGCGAGGAAAAAGGGGGCTGAAGTAGAACAAGAGGTGCCCGGGCGCCGGAATGGCAGCCTTTTTTGTTTAGGGAAATCTAACGATATCACCATATCGTTAAATAAAGCCAAACGATAGAAAGGCCCGGCAGGCGGCAAAAGGAGGCCGCAACGGGAGGAAGATGGCCTGATGGTGAGTGGAGAGACAGCAGCGCCAGGATCCCGGGTCCACGAGGAAGGGGGTGGAGGGCGGTTTAACGCCGGAAGGGAAGGGCGGGACTGGGCCGCGTCTCACGGGGAGGGCGCAGAGAGCACAAAGGCGAGCCGGGGCTCGCCTTTGTGTGGCAGGGGCGGGATCCGCTCCCCATCAGCTTCCCATCAAGACGGGCGGCACGGCGGTCGGCTTGACGTCTTCGCTCGGGTAGCAGCCCAGCACCTTGATGTAGCGGGTGATCTTGGTCAGCTCCAGCAGGGCGGCCTGCATGGCCGGGGTCTGCAGGTTGGCGGAGACATCCAGGTAGAACATCTCCTCCCAGGGGTTGCCCTGCACCGGACGGGATTCGAGCTTGGTCATGTTGATCTCGTGGCTGCGCAGCACCAGCAGCGCCTCCACCAGGGAGCCCGGCTTCTGGGAGGTGGACATGATGAGGGTGGTCTTGGCCGGGATCTGGGGCGCCACGTCGATGGGCTTGCGCGCCACCACGATGAAGCGGCTGTAGTTCTCCTTCTGGTTGGCGAGCTGCTCGGCCAGCACGTCCAGGCCATAGAGCTCGCCGCCGGCGGCGCTGCCGATGGCCGCCGCTTCCGGGCTTGCCAGCTCCTTCACCTTCATCATGGCGCTGGAGGAGGAGTCGCAGATCTCGTGGCGCGCTCCTTCCAGCTTGCTGAGGTAATGGGAGCACTGCTGGAACACCTGGGGATGGGCGTAGAAGGTCTTGATGCGTTCGATCTCGGTGGGCACGGCGGTGAGGATGCAGTGCTCGATGGGATAGGTGAGCTCACCCACGATGGAGAGGGTGGTGTGCTGCATCACGTCGTACACCTCGTTGATGGAGCCCGAGCTGGTGTTCTCGATGGGCAGCACCCCGAAGGCGGCGCGGCCCGACTCCACGGTGTCCAGCACCTCGCGGAAGTTCTGGCAGTTCACCTCGATCACCTGATCCTTGTAGCGGGCCAGGTACTTGCGGGCGGCCAGGCTCGAGTAGGAGCCGCGCGGTCCCAGGTAGGCGACGCTGGTCATGGGCTCCTGTTGCTGGGGGTTGAGCAGGCTCTGCAGGTAGGCCTGCTGGGAGAGCACGGAGTCTTCGATGATGGTGTGGTAGATGCGGGTGATGTACTGGGCATCCAGTCCGAGGGCGCGCCCTTTCTGGATCAGGGCGACCAGCAAGTCCTGTTCGCGCTGGTGGTCACGGATGGGACGGGGATTGGCCTGCTTGGCGCGGGCGACCTCGATGCTGAGGGTCTTGCGTTTGGCCAGCAGGGCGAGCAGCTCCTGATCCAACTGGGTGATGTCGTGTCTGATCTCGTCGAGCGTTGCCATGGTGGTTCCCTATCCAGTGATTCTGTGGTGTGTGGTGCAAAAAAAAGCCTCCGCTGGGGAGGCTCGATTCGTCTTTGGTTTCTGTTTACGCGAATGGTTCACGTGACGACGGGCCTTCCCTCATGTGGGCCGGGTAAACGAGAAAACAAAGAAGAATGGTGTGTTCATGGGCGTGTCCTGAATGTAACGCCATAACCATTAAGGGATTTGGCGGTGCGATGCAAGTAAAACTTGCCCGGGGGCGTTGAACGGGGCAGGGTGGTGGCTCGGGTTGCCGAGGGGGAGTGAGCGTCGTTCTGGTCCCTGTTTGTGGCAACCGCCGTGACCACATCCGTGGCAACAACACATAGAGAGGACGAGACGATGGCGGTGATCTTCGATCTGGGCAGGGTGGTGGTGCGCTGGGATCCGGTGGCCATCGTGAGTGGGGTGCGCGGACCTGATGGGGCGACAGCGATCGCGGAGCAGCTGTTCAACCACCCGGACTGGCTGGAGGTGGACAGGGGGACCCTCTCCCTGCACACCATGGCCCGTCAGGCGCAGGGGCGCACCGGCCTGTCGATGGCGGAGAATCTGGCCATCTTGCAGGCGGTGCCGTCCTCCCTTGTGCCGGATCCCGCCATGGTGGCGCTCATCGAAGAACTGCACGGTGCAGGCCACCCCCTCTATGCCCTCTCCAACATGGGGCACGCCAGCATCGACTGGCTGGAGCAGCATCAGTCCTTCTGGCGCTTCTTCAGCGGCAAGGTGGTGTCGGCCCGGGTGCGAATGCTCAAACCCGAGCCCGACATCTACCGCTATCTGCTGGTGTCGTTCGACCTCAAGGCTGGGGAGTGCCTCTTTATCGACGACAGCCCGGCCAACGTGGCGGCGGCCGAGGCGCTCGGTCTGCGGGGGCTGATCTTCACCGATCCGGCCCGGTGCCGGGCGCATCTGATCGCTCAGGGGTTGTTGCCTGCCTGAGGAGAGCCAGTTTCGCTTCGCAGCGAAAAAAGTGTGCAAAACCTTGATTGAGGGCAAATAACGTACAGCTTTATCCATGCTCTTTAAGTGTATATTCAGCTTGGTGCGGGCAAAATGGTATCCAGTTCATCATCCGGAGTTGTTGTTATGGATGCCAATGTCGTTGCGCTGCATCGGGGATACGATCAGACCTTTCAAGCCAGGGAACAGAGGCTCATCAACACCCTGGCCGGTTACAGCGAACTGCTTGTCTCCTTCTCCGGCCGACAGGAATCTTGCTACAGCATGGATCTGTGCCGGGCCAGCGGGGTGCGATTTCGCGCCATCACCCTGGACAACCCCACCCTCAGCCGCCAGTCGGTGGCCAGGGCACAGCGCTACTGCCGGCACTACGGCATCCCCCATCAGGTGCTCAAGACCGACGAGATGATCTTCAGCGCGCACCTGGGCCACCTCGCCGAGGTGACCGACCCGGTGCGCTACCTCTGCCAGCAGCTCGAACATGAAGAGGGCCCGCCGCTGCTGATGTCGGCCTCGGTGGAGGAGAAGCGGGAGTACCTGCGCCGATTCCACAGCCTGCCCGCCAACACCCTCTGGATCTTTGCCGAGCAGGGGATGACCAACCGGGATTTTCGCTACGGCTTTCACAAGCGGCAACTGGCGCTCTGGGGAGACGTGGGGGAGGCCTGCCTGAGCCGGCGGTTTGTCGATATGACCTCCCTGGACAGGCGGCACCTGCGGATGGTCGACATGGCCGAGCAGATGCTGGTGGACATGGGGCTGGGGGGAGCCCAGGTCTTCTTCCATACCCTGGGTGACAGGGTCACCACCCTTGCGAGGATCCGGGTGCCCGAACGGCTGCGGGCCTTGGTGTTCGACATGCAGCCCACCATCCAGAAGGCCCTCAGGAGTGCCCAGTTCGATCTGGTGACCCTGGATCTGGCCACGCTGGAGGATCCCCACCCCCTGGTCATCTGAGTCGGGGCGTAACGTGAGGGGGGTCATAGGCAAGGAGGGCGCGACTCTTTATACTGCTCCCTTCGCATCCTTTATCGAGTGCCTGCCCATGAAACCCCTCTCCCGACTGCTGGTCGCCCTCTGTCTGTGCCCTCTGCTGGCCGAGGCGGCTCCCCTGCACCAGATCACCTTGCCGGATGGTCGCCAGGTGCAACTCAATGACGATTTCACCTGGGAATACCTGCTGGTCAAGCCGGCAGCCACGGTAGCCGGTCAGGCAGTGACGGCGAGTGTCGCGGCCCCGGTGCTGACCGAGCAGGCCATGGCCCATCCCGACTTGCTCTCCCAGGCGACCCGGGACGGCATCACGGTGAAGCTGGACCAGGTGGCGGGGGACGATCCCCTCAGCCTGCAGTTCGTGGTGAGCAACACCGGCAGTCGCAACGTGGTGCGCGTCAACGGCAGCCTGACCCTGTTCAGCGCCGACGGGGTGCAGCTCTCGAGCGAGCCCGTGCGCTTCTGGGTCGGGGAGAACCGCCTGCCTGACTCCTACCTGCGCAAGGGGGAGGCACGCACCTCCCGGGCCATCGAGCTGGCACGACCCGCCGGCCTCACCGGCAAGCCGCTGGTGCGGGTGCAGATCGACGAGGTGGAGTTCCGCTAGGATGACGGCGGGGGAGCCCTCGCTCCCCCGCAGAGTGTTGCACCGGTAACCGCCAGCAATATCCGCTTACATCTGACATGGTTTGGCAACAGCTTGCTCCTCGGCGTTGCCCCCTTTGCCCGTCACAATGGCTCCATTCCAGTTAGGTCCGCCTAACTCAACCCATGGAGTCAACAAAATGCAAAAGATCGCACTGTCTGTTCTGGTTCTGGCCGGTCTCTCTTCCACCTCCGTCCTGGCGCAAGATGCCTTCAGCTATGCCAAGGGCTCTGCCACCTGGGCCCACACCAAGTCTGACTACATCGGTGGCAAGGATGGGGAGAACCGCGACTTCGGCGGCCTGAGCCTGGATCTCTCCAAGAGCTTCACCAGCAATGTCTATGGCCGGATCGGCAGCGAATACACCTCCCGCAGCAGCGGCAACGACAGCATGGCCATCTCCAGTCTGGGGATGGGTGTCTACACCCCCCTCAGCACCGGCCTGAACCTCTACGGTGAAACCGGCCTGATGGGCTACAGCCTGGAACGGGAGCTGGCTTCCGACGTGAACCACTCCGGTTGGGATACCCTGGCCCGCAAGAAGAGCGGCAGCCTCTACGGAGAAGTGGGTCTGCGCTACGACATCGGCGCCGTCGAGCTCTCCACCGGCTATCGCTACGCCAACATGACCGACGACATGCACGACTTCAAGGCGGGGGCGGCCTACAAGCTGACCCAGAACCTGGCCCTCACCGCCGACTACACCTATCGCAACTGGGATCTGCAAAAAGGCTCCATCTCCAGCCTGGGTGTGAAATACAGCTTCTGATCATCCTTCCTGCAGGGTCTTCACCTTTACCCATGACTTCGGTCATGGGTTTTTTTTATGGGGGCTGATCCGCCCGCCGCCCCCTGGCCGTATCAGTTCGCAATAGTTATACAGCTTCCAATCTTTTGTATAACTGCTATAACTTACTCAAGGCTTATACAAGGGGCTTCATCATGTACAAGATTAAGGTCGGTATCAGTGCCTGTCTGCTCGGCCAGGAAGTGCGCTTCGACGGGGGCCACAAACGATCCAGTTTCTGCGAACGGGATCTGGGTGCCCATTTCGACTATCACCCCGTCTGCCCCGAGATGGCCATTGGCCTGGGTGCACCCCGCGCCGCCATCCGGCTGGTGAAGCGCCAGGGCGAGGTGCGGGCCGAGGCAAGCAACGGCAGCTTCGACGTCACCGACAAGCTGATTGCCTTCAGCGAGCAGAAGGCACGCCAGCTCGACTTCCTCTCCGGCTACATCCTCTGCGCCAAATCCCCCAGCTGCGGCATGGAGCGGGTGCGCATCTATGGCGCCAACAACGAGGGGAGCGCCAAGGAGGGGGTCGGCCTCTTCGCCAAGGCGCTGATGGAGGCCAACCCCCTGCTGCCGGTGGAGGAAGATGGCCGCCTGTGCGACCCCATCCTGCGGGAGAACTTCGTGCTGCGGGTCTTCGCCTACCACGACTGGCAGCAGCTCTGCGCCCGGGGGATCACCGCCTCAGCCCTGATCCGCTTCCATTCACGCTACAAGTACCTGGTGCTCTCCCACGCCACCACCCACTACCGGGCGCTGGGGCGCCTGCTCGCCAACCTTGGCAAGGCCAACCTGCAGGAGGTGGCCGACAGCTACATCCAGGGGTTGATGGCGGCGCTGACCCTGCGGGCCAACCGCCGCAGCCACACCAATGTGCTGATGCACCTGCAGGGCTACTTCAAGCGGGTGCTGACCCCGGCCCAGAAGCAGGAGCTGTGCGACACCATCGACAAGTACCGCACCGGGGTCTTCCCGTTGCTGGTGCCCCTTACCCTGATCCGCCACTACCTGCGCGAGTACCCGAACCCCTATCTCGCCGAGCAGGTGTACCTCAATCCCCATCCCGACACGCTGAAATTGCGTTACGGGCTGTGAAGGTGTGGCTGGATTTGGCCGATCAGGCCTACCTCGACCTTCATCCCGACACGCTCAAGCTGCGCTACGGGCTCTGAACCCCCTGTGCAGGCCCCGGCGGATGACCGGGGCCTCTTCCCAACGTCTGATGGACTCTCTCATGTCTGATGAACCACAAGCAGCCGCGCCTCTCCCCGACGAGGGCGTCTACCCCATTCGCGAGGTCTCCCGCCTCACCGGCGTCAACGCCGTCACCCTGCGCGCCTGGCAGCGCCGCTACGGGCTGGTGCAACCGGCCCGAACCGAGAAGGGCCATCGCCTCTACAGCGAGCAGGACATCCGCCAGATAGGCGAGATCCTGAGCTGGCTGGAGCGGGGGGTGAGCATAGGTCAGGTGAAGGGGCTGTTGAGCGAGCCCCAGAGTGCGCCGGTGAGCGATCACTGGCAGCAGACCCTGGAGCAGTTCAGCCAGGCGCTGCTCGCCTTCAACCAGCGCAAGGCGGAGGCCGAGCTTGGCGATCTGCTGGCGAGCTACCCCTTCGAGCTGGTGCGCAGCCGGGTGCTGCAGCCCCTGGTGGAGCGGCTGCTGGGGCTGTGGCGCGAGCGCCCCGATGGCGAGCTGCTGCAACAGGTGTGGCTCGGCTGGTTGCATACCCGCTTCGCCCGCCACCTCATCGAGCAGGAGAAGGGCGTCCCCGTCACCCTGGCAAGCTGGGGGCAGGTGGGGCCGCTGGATCTTGTCTGGGCTGCGTATGAGCTCATCGGTCAGGGATATGAGGTGCAACTGCTGGGGGCGGTGGAGCCCCGCCATGCCACCCTGCTGGAGGGGCGCGCCACCCCCCCCTGGCTGATCCTGCTGGGGGCCGGGCTCGGCAAGCAGGACCAGGCCGCCGAATGGCCTGCGGGTACCCGCTTCTTTGGCGAGCTGGGACGCCTCTACGATGAGCCGTGGCGGCGTGCCCGCAACTGGCACGCCACCCTGGCAGAGGTCAGTGCGACGCCCCGCACTGCCAAGGCGAAGGGCAAGGGCGGGAGAACACCGTCATGAGGCTGGTCTGGTTTCGCAACGATCTGCGTCTGGCCGACAACCCGGCCCTGCGCCACGCCTGCGCCGGAGATGAACCGGTCGCCGCACTCTTCATCGTCTCGCCGACCCAGTGGCAGCAGCACAAGCTGGCCCCGGTCCGCCAGCGCTTCATGCTGGCACAGGCGGATGCCATGGGCTGCGAGCTGGCGGCCCTCGGCATTCCGCTTCATCTGCTGCGGGTCGAGACCTTTGCCGAGGTGCCGACGGCGCTGACGGCGCTTTGCCGGGAGCTCGGGGTGAGCCAGCTCTACGCCAACCAGGCCATCGAGATTGACGAGCTGCGCCGCGACCACGCCGTCAGCGCCGCGCTGGGGGAGCAGGGCCTGACCAGCCACTGGTTCAACGGCTGCTGCGTGCTGCCGCCCGGTCGGGTGCTGACCGGGTCGGGGGAGATGTTCAAGGTCTTCACCCCCTTCAGCCGCGCCTGGCTCAAGGCTCTCGAGGAGGATGGCTTCGTCATTCACCGTGCCCCCGCACCACGCGGCGAGCGGTTGCCGTGGCTGCCCCTGGCCGAGCGGGAGTGGGTGGACGACGGGCTGGGGGATTTGACGCCGGACACCCGCTGGCCGGTGGGGGAGGCCGAGGCGAGCCGCCGGTTGCACGCTTTTCTGGATCAGGCGGTGCTCGATTACGGCGAGACCCGGGACTTTCCGGCGCTGGCGGGCACCTCCGTGCTCTCCCCCTATCTGGCGGCGGGCATCATCAGTGCCCGCCAGTGCGTGGGGGCGCTGCAGCAGCGTCTCGGCTACCGGCCCCAGTCGAAGGCCCAACCCGGTTTCGTCTGGCTCAACGAGCTCATCTGGCGCGAGTTCTACCGCCACTTGCTGGTGCTGATCCCGAGCCTCTCCATGAACCGCCCCTTCAAGCCGGAGACGGCGGCCCTGCCGTGGAGCTGGGATCCGGATGCCTTCGCCGCCTGGTGCGAGGGGCGCACCGGCTACCCCGTGGTCGATGCGGCCATGCGTTGCCTCAACGCCACCGGCTGGATGCACAACCGGCTGCGGATGATAGTGGCGAGCTTCCTCACCAAGGATCTCCATATCCACTGGCGGCTTGGGGAGGACTACTTCATGAGTCGGCTCATCGACGGGGATCTGGCGGCCAACAATGGCGGCTGGCAGTGGGCGGCGGGGACCGGGGCCGATGCGGCGCCCTATTTCCGGGTCTTCAACCCCACCACCCAGGGGCAACGATTTGATCCACAAGGGGAGTTCATTCGTACCTGGGTCACTGAGCTGGCGGATGTGCCTGCTGCCTATCTCCACGAGCCCCACGACTGGTTGCGGCTCAAGGGGCGGCAGGATTATCCGGCCCCCATGGTGGATCATGCCGTTGCACGGGGGAGGGCCATCGAGATGTTCCGCGAACTGGAGAAAAACTAGCATGAATGACGCGCTGGCCCGCTTTGTCATCCTCTACCTGCAACTGGACAAACATCAGTTGCACCGCTTGCCGGAGGTCTATGCCGATGAGGTGCTCTTCATCGATCCTGCGCACCGGATAGAGGGGCTGGCCGCGCTCACCCGCTACTTTTCCTCCCTTTATGAGCGCCTTGCCCAGTGCAGTTTCGAGATAACGAGTCAGCAGCAGTCGGGCAACGAAGCCTGGCTCGCCTGGGTCATGACCTTCTCCCACCCCAGGATTGCCGGTGGCCGGGCCGTCAGGGTCGAGGGTGCCACCCGGCTGACGTTCGACTCCTGGGGCAAGGTGTGCCTGCACCGGGACTACTTCGATCTCGGGGCCATGCTCTACGAGCAGTTGCCGCTGCTGGGGCCCGTGGTACGGGCCATCAAGGGGAGGCTGGGGACATGAGCGGCCGGGTGCTGATCACCGGGGCCACCTCGGGCATCGGCCGCCAGCTGGCGCTGGATTATCGGCGCGCCGGCTGGCAGGTGTGGGGTTGTGGCCGGGACGAGGTGCGCTTGCAGGCACTGACCGACCTGGGGATCACCCCTTTGCGATTCGATGCGCGCGACAGCGCCGCCATGGCCGGGGTGGCCGCTAGCCTGCCCGCCCTCGACCTGCTCATTCTCAATGCGGGCAACTGTGAATACATGGATCCGGCAGAAGGCTTTGACGGCGTCCTGTTTGCCCGGGTCATCGAGACCAACCTCATCGCCACCGGCAACGCCCTGGCCGCCTTGCTGCCACGGCTGGGGGCGGGTGGACGGCTTGCCATCGTCAGCTCCTCGGTGAGCTGGCTGCCCCTGCCACGGGCGGAGGCCTATGGCGCCTCCAAGGCGGCCCTCGATTATCTGGCGGATACGTTGCGCCTGGATCTGGCCAGCAAGGGCATCGGGGTGACCCTGATCCGCCCGGGCTTCGTGCAGACGCCGCTCACCGACAAGAATGATTTTCCCATGCCCTGCCTGGTGACGGTGGAAGAGGCTTCCCGCGCCATCATGACGGGGCTTGCCGCCGGTCGCCACCAGATCCACTTTCCCCGTCGCTTCATCTGGCTGCTGCGCCTGCTCGGCGCTCTGCCGACGGGGCTCTGGCTGCGCCTTGGCCGCACACTCGTTTCGAAAGGACGCCCTTCATGAAGAAAAAGATCGCCATCGTCGGCTCCGGTATCTCCGGTCTCACCGCCGGTTTTCTGCTCCACAAGCTGCATGACATCACCCTGTTCGAGGCGGCGCCGACCCTGGGAGGCCACACCGCCACCGTGGAGGTGGAACAGGCTGGGCGCCACTATGCCATCGACACCGGCTTCATCGTCTTCAATGACCGCACCTATCCCAACTTCCTCAAATTGCTGGAGCGCATCGGTGTGGGGCGCCAACCCGCCGAGATGAGCTTCTCGGTCAAGAGTCCCGAGGGGATGGAGTACAACGGCCACAACCTCGATACCCTGTTCGCCCGGCGCCGCAATCTGCTGAGCCCGCGCTTCTATCGCTTCGTCGCTGAGATCCTGCGCTTCAACCGGGAGGCGCGGGCCTGGCTGGCCGCGCATCGCCAGCGGGAGCTGACCCCCGAGCTGACCCTGGGGGACTTCCTGCAGGCGGGGAAATTCAGCGACTATTTCGCCCGCCACTACATCCTGCCCATGGGGGCGGCCATCTGGTCCTCCACCCTGGCGGACATGCGTGCCTTCCCCTTGAGCTTCTTCCTGCGGTTTTTCGCCAACCACGGGCTGCTGGAGGTGGCGAACCGCCCCCAGTGGTATGTGATCCCGGGTGGCTCGCGAGAGTACATAGGGCCGCTCACGGCGGGCTGGCAGTCGCGCATCCGCCTCGCTACCCCGGTGGAGGCGGTGCGCCGGGTGGCGGATGGCGTCGTGGTCACCAGCCAGGGGCAGGAGGCCCATTTTGACGAGGTGATCTTCGCCTGTCACAGCGATCAGGCCCTGGCCCTGCTGGCGGATGCGAGCGACGGAGAGAGGGGCATCCTCGGGAACATGCCCTATCAGGCCAACGACGTCTGGCTGCACACCGACGCCTCTTGTCTGCCGATGCGCCGCAAGGCGTGGGCGAGCTGGAACTACCAGCTCGGTGAGGATGACGGGGCGCGCCCCCTGGTGAGCTACAACATGAACATCCTGCAGGGGGTGAGCTCCCCCGCGCCCTTCTGCGTCAGCCTCAATCCCCGTGGACGGGTGGACGAGCGCAAGGTGTTGCGCCGTTTCGTCTATCATCATCCGGTATTCAATCAGGGCTCCATCGCCGCCCAGCAGCGACGGGGCGAGATCTGTGGCCATCAGCGCACCCACTTCTGCGGGGCTTACTGGTACAACGGTTTTCACGAGGACGGGGTGCGCAGCGCCCTGGACGTGGCCAGACGCTTCGGGGCCGAGCTATGAGCGGCGCCGCGGCCTTGACGCAAGGGGACGAGGGAATGGGGGAGGGGATCAGCGCCATCTGGCAAGGCTCGGTGCGCCATCGCCGCTTCGCCCCCAGGGCCCACGCTTTTTCATACAGCCTCTTCATGCTGGGGCTGGATCTGGACGAACTGCCCGGGCTTGAGCAGGGGCGCTGGTTTGCCGTGGAGCGGGCCGGACTGCTCTCGTTTCGCCGCGAGGACTATCTGCGGGGCAGCGAAGGGCCCCTCAAGCAGGCGGTCTGGGACAAGGTGGCGGCCCTTGGGGGGGATGCGGAGCCCGGCGGGCGGGTGCTGCTCCTTGGCAACGTGCGCTGCCTCGGGTTTTATTTCAGCCCGGTCAATTTCTACTTCTGCGATCGGGCGGGGGAGACCCGCTACCTGCTGGCGGAGGTCTCCAATACCCCCTGGAACGAGCGCCACTACTACCTGCTGGATCTGGCGGCGCTCTCCCCCCATGACAAGGATTTTCATGTCTCCCCCTTCATGGGGCTGGGGATGCGCTACCACTGGCGCATCCGGGCGCCGAAAGAGGAGGCGCTGATCCATATCGAGAGCCACCCCGTATCCGGTGAGAGCAAGCTGTTTGACGCCACCCTGGCCCTGCGCCGCGCGCCGCTGTCGCGCAAGGGGCTGGCGGCGCTGCTGGCTCGCTGGCCCTGGATGACCCTGAAGGTGCTGCTCGGGATCTACTGGCAGGCCCTGCGCCTTTTTATCAAACGCACCCCCGTCTTCACCCATCCGGAGAGCCGCCCGTGACGCTGACACACCCGTTTAACTCCGCTTCCTGGTGTTGTCAGCAGCCCATGGTGCGGGTTCATCCCAACCGAACGACCCCACTCTTGACCCATTCGGAGAGCCGCTAATGGAACTTGCTCAATCAACCCTCTCTGCCTCTTTCATCGACAAGGGGGCCAAGCAACTGCTGCTCAAATTGCTGGCGCGCCTTGAGCAGGGCCAGCTGGTGCTCCACGACGGCAGCGAGTGCCACCGTTTCGGCAAGGCGGGCAGCGACCTGCATGCCGAGCTGGTGGTACAGGATCCGGCGTTTTATCGCCGCCTGCTGCTGGGGGGGAGCATCGCCGCAGGAGAGACCTGGGTGGAGGGTCTCTGGACCAGCCCGGAGCCGGTGGCACTGGTGCGCTTGCTGGCCCGCAATCTGCCGCTGCTCGACGCCCTGGAACGGCGCCTCGGCTGGCTCAGCTTCCCGTTCAACAAGGTGCGCCACTGGTTCAATCGCAATACCCTGACCGGTTCGCGCGCGAACATCGCCGCCCACTATGACCTTGGCAACACCCTCTATCAGGGCTTTCTCGACGATCACATGCAGTATTCGAGCGCCATCTATCCCCACCCGGACGCCACCCTGGAGGAGGGGCAGCAGGCCAAGCTGCGCACCATCTGCGAGCGGCTTGAGCTTGGGCCGGACGACCATCTGCTGGAGATAGGCACCGGCTGGGGCGGTCTCGCCGTCTATGCGGCCCGTCACTACGGCTGCCGGGTCACCACCACTACCATCTCCCAGGCCCAGCACGACTATGCCAAGGCGTGGATCGAGCGGGAGGGGCTGGGGGATCGCATCACCTTGCTGCTGGAGGATTACCGCAAGCTGGAGGGACGCTATGACAAGCTGGTCTCCATCGAGATGATCGAGGCGGTGGGGCACGCCTTCCTGCCCGACTATTTCCGCCAGTTGTCGCGCCTGCTCAAGCCCGGCGGACGCCTGCTGATCCAGGCCATCACCATCGCCGATCAGCGCCACGCCCAGTATCTGCGCGGGGTGGACTTCATCCAGCGCTACATCTTCCCGGGAGGCTGCCTGCCCTGCGTCTCCCAGATGGCGGGTCTGCTGGCGCGGGAGACCGACATGCAGCTGGTACGGCTGCACGATCACGGCCACCACTATGCCCGTACCCTGGCCCACTGGTGCGAACGCTTCCTGGCACTGGCCCCGGAGCTGCCCAAGCTCGGTTACAGCCAGGATTTCATCCGGCTCTGGCACTTCTATTTCGCCTACTGTGAAGGGGGATTCTGGGAGCGGGCCATCAGCCTGGTGCAGCTGGAGGCGGCCAAGCCGGGGCCCCATGGCTGGTCCGGGGACTTGCCGGCAAGCGGTCGCTGATCATGTGGCAGTGGGCCCACCTGCTGGGATTCAACCTCTACTGGTTGCTGGCGGTGAGATGGCAGCAACCGGGCCCGCTGCTCGGGATGCTGCTGCTCCATTTCTTCTTCTCCCCCTGCCGTGGGCAGGACTGGCGCCTCATCCCGGTCGCCCTGGCAGGCTGCCTGCTCGACATCCTGCTCTGGCGCCTCGGCCTGTTTCACTTTCCGTCCGGTTTTCCGCTCTGGCTGTTGCTGCTCTGGTGCGGTTTCGCCCTGACCCTCTCCCACGGCCTTCCCTGGCTTCGCCTCTTGCCGCGCTGGCAACAGGGGCTGTTCGGCATGGTAGGGGGCGCCTCCTCCTATATGGCGGGGGCCGCCATGGGGGCAGTAAACTTACCCTGGGGCATCTGGACAAGCGCAGTGCTGCTGGCGGTGATCTGGATGTGGTGGTTACCCGTACTCCTGTGGGTAACGGTCAAGCTGGAGGGTGAGACGAGATGAACACCTTTTCGACCGACACCTTGTTGTTTTCCAAGTGGACCAGGGATGGCCAGTGCGAGCTGGCCGAGCGTTTCTACCTGGTGGTGGCCTGCCAGCGCGATGCCCAGGGGCATCTGGCGAGCGTGGTGATGCAGGATATCAACACCCTGCAGGAACAGGAGATGGACTGGCATGAACTGGAGGATCCCGCCCGTTGGCACATGGGGTGGAACTAGTCTGCTGCTGGCGGCCTTGAGCCTGCCACTGTTTGCGACCGCCCAGAGCATTGCCGCCCCCTGGCAGGGGCTGCGTACCGTGGGACAGGGGGAGATGCGCTGGCTCTGGTTCAAGCTCTATGACGCCACCCTCTACAGCGAGAGCGGCCGCTATCAGCCGGGGCGCTACCCGCAGGCCCTCAGCATTACCTACGCGAGGGCCATCGAGCGCCAGGATCTGCTGGAGGCGACCGCCGCCGAGTGGCAGCGGCTCGGCCTTGGTAGCGAGAGTGAGCGCCAACGCTGGCTGGCTCGACTGGCCACGCTCTGGCCGGATGTCGCCCCCGGCGACAAGCTGGTTTTTTATGTGGACGAGCAAGGCACGGGCCACTTCTGGTTGCGAGATCGCCTCCTTGGCTCTCTTGATGATCCCGCCTTCGCCCCCGCGTTTCTTGCTATCTGGCTGACTGACGACAGCCGGGATCCCGCTCTGACCCGCCGTCTGCGCGGCCAATCCTGATGGAGTATTCCATGAAGTTCTCTTCCTGGTGGCGTCTTGCCTGGTTGCTGCCCCTGCTGTGGCTCTCTGGTTGCGGCGCGGGTCTTGACGATTATCGCGGCTCCCGGCCGGGCTGGGATCTCGCCCGTTTCTTCAATGGCAAGCTGGTGGCCCACGGCCTGGTGACGGACCGCAGCGGCGAAGTGACCAGTCGCTTTCGGGTCGAGATGCAGGGGCACTGGCGAGAGGGCAAGGGGGAGCTGTTCGAGCAGTTTTACTTCGATGATGGCCGTCGGCAGACCCGCACCTGGTTTTTGAGCAAGGGGGCGGATGGCCACTGGCGCGGCACGGCTTCAGACGTGGTGGGGGAGGCGGTAGGCAAGACAGAGGGCTTTGCCCTCAATTGGCGTTATCAACTCGATCTGGCTCTGCCGGATGAGAGCGTGGTGAGGGTGAGCTTTGATGACTGGATGTATCTGCTGGACGACGATCGCCTGATCAACCGCGCGAAGATCAGCAAGTTCGGCATTCATCTCGGCGAGGTGATCCTCTATATCGAACGGCTTGAGCAATGAACGCCGGTGCATTTTTGCCGACGATAGCCATTGGCTATGGATCGGCAAGGCACAGACGATTGTCCTTTGAGTCTGCTTCTGGATAAGCTGACTCCGTTCCCGATAATGCTTACCACCTGGAGGTGAATCATGAAGAGCCCCATTGGTCTTGATACCGTTCAATCACAAGCTCTGGCCGCCGAGCTCAACAAGCTGCTGGCCAGCTACCAGATGCTCTACATGAACGTCCGTGGCTTCCACTGGAACATCCGCGGCAACCAGTTCTTCGAGCTGCACCTGAAATTCGAAGAGATCTACAACGACCTGCTGCTGAAAGTCGATGCCCTGGCCGAACGCATTCTGACCCTGGATGGCGTGCCCCTGCACAGCTTCAGCGACTACATCCAGGTGTCCGCCATCCCCGAGCATAAGGGGCTGCATGACGGTCGTGCCTGCGTGGAATCCCTGCTGGCGAGCTTCCGCGAACTGCTGGTTGCCCAGCGCCGCATCCTGGGTCAGGCCGCCGATGCCGGTGATGAAGGGACTGCATCCATCCTCTCCGACTATGTGCAGCAGCAGGAAAAACTGGTCTGGATGCTGCGCGCCTATCTGGCCTGATGAACCTGGGGCCGGCTGCCCATGCTCCGGCCCGTATCATTGCCCCTGTTGTTGCACACCCGAGTTGTCTCTCCTTGATTTCCCACCCGCTTGCCGCCCGATTTGGGCGGCTTTTTTCTATTTGATCTGCATCAATGAAATGTTAATTGGTAAATTGAATGCCTATTAAGTTTTCCAGGAGGCGAATAGAATCGCCACAAAACAGATAACTGAAATGTCCAATTAGGAGAGACATGATGTTTTGTGTGCAATGTGAACAGACTATTCGTACCCCGGCAGGCAACGGCTGCGCCTATGCACAAGGCATGTGCGGCAAGACGGCTGAAACTTCTGATCTGCAGGATGTGCTGATCTATACCCTGCAAGGGCTCAGCGCCTGGGCCCAGGCGGCCCGCGAGCACGGCATCGTCGACAGCGAAATAGACGCTTTCGTGCCCAAGGCGTTCTTTGCCACCCTCACCAACGTCAACTTCGACTCCGCTCGCATCGTCGCCTACGTCAACCAGGCGCTGGCCTATCGCCAGCAACTGGCCGCCAAGCTGGCACCGCTGGCGGTGCAGGCCGACACACTGCCCGCCGCGGCCAGCTTCGAGCCGGGTGCCGATCTGCTGGCCCAGCTTGCCCAGGCGCCGCAGACCGCGGTCAACCGGGGCAAGAACGACGTCAACGAAGACATCATGGGGCTGCGCCTGCTCTGCCTCTACGGCCTCAAGGGCGCCGCCGCCTACATGGAACACGCCCGGGTGCTGGATCAGCAGGATGCGGGGGTCGCCGCCGAATTCCATCGCATCATGAGCTGGCTCGGCACGGATCCCTGCGATCTGGATCCCCTGTTCAAGTGCGCCATGGACATTGGCCTGCTGAACTTCAAGATCATGGAGATGCTGGATCTCGGTGAAACCACCGCCTTCGGCCACCCCGAGCCGACTCAGGTACGCGTCACTCCGGTACCGGGCAAGTGTATTCTGGTCTCCGGCCACGACATGGTGGATCTCAAGCTCATCCTGGAGCAGACCAGGGGCACTGGCATCAACGTCTACACCCATGGCGAGATGCTGCCGGCCCTGGCCTACCCCTTCTTCAAGCAGTACCCGCACCTGGTGGGCAACTACGGCTCCGCCTGGCAGAACCAGCAGAAGGAGTTTGCCAACTTCCCGGGCGCCGTGGTGATGACCTCCAACTGCATCATCGACCCGAACGTGGGCAACTACAGCGATCGCATCTTCACTCGCTCCATCGTCGGCTGGCCGGGCGTGACTCATCTGGAAGGGGAAGATTTCTCCGCCGTTATCGCCAAGGCGCAAGCGCTGGAAGGCTTCAAGCACGTTGAGCTCGAGCACTTCATCACCATCGGTTTTGCCCGCAACGCCCTGATGCAGGCCGCTCCTGCGGTGATCGACAAGGTCAAGGCTGGCGAAATCAGCCACTTCTTCCTGGTGGGGGGATGTGACGGTGACCGTGCCGAGCGCGCCTACTACACCGAGTTTGCCAAGGCGATCCCGCAGGACAGCCTGCTGCTGACCCTGGGCTGCGGCAAGTACAAGTTCAACAAGCTCGACTTCGGCGACATCGGCGGCATTCCCCGTCTGCTGGATGTGGGTCAGTGCAACGATGCCTACTCCGCCATCCAGCTGGCGCTGGCGCTCGCCGACGCGTTCGAGTGCGGCGTCAACGATCTGCCCCTGACCCTGGTGCTCTCCTGGTTCGAGCAAAAAGCCATCGTCATTTTGCTCACCCTGCTGGCGCTCGGTGTGAAGGACATCCGCACCGGCCCGACCGCCCCGGCCTTCCTCACCCCGGCCCTGCTCAAGGTGCTGGAGGAGCAGTTCGGCCTGAAAGGAACCACCACGGCAGACGCGGATCTCGCCGAGATCCTGGCGGCCTGAGCAAAGATACAGCCTTACACGCTCAGCATGTTGTAAGCCTTTGGCGAGCCTGATGGCTCGCCTTTTTTCAACGCTATTTCCGAGCAAGAGGAGCCTTGCGATGACCTCCACCTCTTTGAGCCTGCGCTGTATAGCCCGCCGGGCAGAGACCCACGACGTGGCGAGCTGGCAATTTGAACCCCTGGCTGGCGACCTGCCCTCCGTGCTGGCTGGCCAGTGCGTCACCCTGCACACGATGATTGACGGCCAGCCCCACTGCCGCGCCTACACCCTCTCCTCCAGCCCGCAGGATCCTTTCTGGCAGGTCACCATCAAGGATGTGGGGCTGGTCTCTCACCATCTGCATCAGAGCCTGCAAGTGGGGGACGAGATCCGGGTAGACGGCCCCTTCGGCGATTTTCACCTGACCGCGCTCCCCTGCGAGCGGCCGCTGCTGCTCAGCGCCGGCTCCGGCATCACCCCCATGTGGGCCATGCTGCGGGACGAGCTGGCCGAACGGCCGGATGCAGACATCCGCTTTATTCACAGCGCCAGAACCCCCGGGGATGTGATCTTCGCAAGGGAACTGGCTTCGCTGGCTGAGGCTCATGCCGGTGTGCGCCATGCTTTAGTGCTGGAGAAAGTAGGGGAAGAGGCGCCAACGGCTCATCCCTGGGTTGGCCGGCTCACACCGGGGATGCTCAAGGAATTGGCGCCGGATCTCTTGAGCCGCCATGTCTATCTGTGCGGGCCTGCCCCCTACATGACCGCAGTCTGCACCATGCTGGCGGAGCTGGGATTGCCGGCAGCGCAGTTGCATCAGGAGTCGTTCGGCCTGCCTGCTGTTACATCGGGTGCGGCGCCAGTTGCGGCCGATAGCGACCACTTCTGGCTGACCCTCAAAAAGAGCGGCAAGAAGGTGAAGATACTGCCTGGCCAGACCCTGCTGGCGGCGCTGGAGGGGGCGGGGGAAACCATGATGGCCGCTTGCCGCGCCGGGGTGTGCGGCGCCTGTCGCTGCACCACGGAAGGCGAAATCGAGCGCCAGAGCGTGATGACCTTGAGCGCGCAAGATCTCGAGAACGGGGTGGCGCTGGCCTGTTCCTGCACCGCCAGCGGGGATGTCAGCGTCGACTATTGAGGGGGCCATGAGCATCCCGCTCTTTTCGCAACGGGGCCGGGCGGGTAGACTCAGCTCCAGTTTCAGTCGAACACGGGATACAAAATGACAATTCTGGTCACAGGGGGCGCCGGCTATATCGGCTCCCATACCCTGGTTGAACTCTTGAACGTCGGGCAGCAGGTCGTAGTACTGGACAACCTCTCCAACGCTTCCCCCGAGTCTCTCAAGCGGGTAGAGCGGATCACCGGCAAGCCGGTCACCTTCGTGGAAGGGGACATTCTGGACAGAGCCTGCCTGCAACGGCTGTTTGCCGAACACAAGATAGCATCCGTGATCCACTTCGCCGGCCTCAAGGCGGTGGGGGAATCCGGCCAGATCCCGCTCACCTACTATCAGAACAACGTGACCGGCACCCTGGTGCTGTGCGAAGAGATGGCCAGGGCCGGCGTGTTCCGGCTGGTGTTCAGCTCCTCGGCCACCGTCTATGGGGATCCGGCCTCGGTACCCCTGCGGGAAGATTTCCCCACCAGCGCCACCAACCCCTATGGCCGCTCCAAGCTGATGGTCGAAGAGATCCTGCGTGACCTCTCCAAATCCGATCCTCGCTGGGCCATCGTGCTGCTGCGCTACTTCAACCCGGTGGGGGCTCACGAGAGCGGCCTCATCGGTGAAGATCCCAACGGCATCCCCAACAACCTGCTGCCTTACATCAGTCAGGTCGGCGTGGGCAAGCTCAAGGAGCTGGGGGTCTTTGGCAACGACTACCCGACGCCGGACGGCACCGGGGTGCGCGACTATATCCACGTGGTGGATCTCGCCATCGGTCACCTCAAAGCATTGGCCCGCATCAAGAGTGATACCGGCGTCTTCACCTATAACCTTGGCACCGGTCAGGGCTATTCCGTGCTGGAGATGGTCAAGGCGTTCGAGGCAGCCAGTGGCCGTGCCATTCCCTACCAGATCAAGCCCCGTCGCCCCGGCGATATTGCCGAGTGCTGGGCTGAACCGGCTCTGGCCCGTGACGAGCTGGGCTGGCAGGCCGAGCGGGGGCTGGAGCAGATGATGATCGATACCTGGCGCTGGCAAAGCCAGAACCCGAACGGTTATGGCCCTGCTGCGAAGCCGTGATCAAGGGTCATGCGCTGCTCTTCGCCTTGCTGACAGCTTCTCGCGACGACCCATCAGGCCTGATGGTTTGCAGCCTGAATAGCAAAACGCCCCGGCATGCCGGGGCGTTTTTTCATGCACAACGCGCGGGTTACTGAATGCTCTTGCCGGCGCGGACATCCTTGATGATAGCCTTGAGGCTGGCCAGATCCCGCGGTGCGCCGCGCAGGATCTGATCGCCGATGATAAAGGCCGGGGTACCGGAAATGGCCATGGCTTCGGCCAGCGCCCGGTTGGTACCCAGATTCTGATCGATGCTGCCGTCCTTGATCTTCGCCTCGACCTTGCTCCAGTCCACGCCGGCGGCCCTGGCGACGTCTTTCACCTGGGCTTCGTCGGAGAGGGGTCCCTGATGGGCGTACAGCTTGTCGTGGAAGGCCTGGTATTTGTCGGGCTGGCCGAGCTTCACCGCCAGCGCCGCGCGGGCGGCGTAGTAGGAAGTTTCGCTCAGGATGGGGAACTGCTTGTAGATGTAGCGGATCTCCTTGTCCTCAGAGAGCAGTTGCTGAATGAGGGGATGAGCGCGCTTGCAGTAGCCGCAGTTGTAGTCGAAGAACTCCACCACCGTCAGGCTGCCCTTGGGATTGCCGCTCTCGGGATCCTGGTTGGCGAAGAGCTGCTTGGCATGGGCTTCTATCAGCGTCTTGTCGTTCTCGGCCTGCTGGCTCTCCTGCTTGGCACGCAGGGCGTTGGACATCTCGACCAGGATCTCCGGATTCTTGACCAGATAGTCGCGCACGATCTGCTCGACATCGCTCTTGGTCAGCTCGCTCGCCTGCACGGGCGCCGCAAGCAGGGTCGCGCCGGTCAGGGCGGCGAACAGGGCATGTTTGATTCTCATAAGTCCATCTTGCTGGGGATGTGGTAGTGGCCCCTATAGTGGGTGAGTCTGTTTTCAAGTCAAGCCATCCGCTTGAAAAAGCACGGTTTGCAGCGGTTTTGCCGGTTTTGTGCGCCAGATAGCCCAATAAATGGGCAAACAAACGGAGTGGGGATTTACAAGGGCTGGGGGCATGGGTAATATGCGTCGCACTGCTGCGGAGGGGTGGCAGAGCGGCTGAATGCACCGGTCTTGAAAACCGGCGATGGGCGACCATCCGTGGGTTCAAATCCCACCTCCTCCGCCATATATATAGCCCAACTGATTTATTCAGTTGGGCTTTTTTGTATTCGCGCACCTACATGCAGGTGCCATTGAGTGACAACCTGAGCGGGGCTCTCCCACCCGTCAGTTCCTTCAATGGTGGCCAACAAGATGCGGACGAGCACGGCCAGGCTGCCCGTCAGTCCGGTGGATGTCTGGCTCGAACGCCGAGCCTGTCTCTTTCACGGTCTCGATGGCCTCTGTTGTCTGAACGCTGTCATTGTCTGGGCCGTTAGATTGCTGCCGCCAGTGACGATAATCCCGCCTCCCGTGCTCTCCTGCCAGCCCATGCCTTCTCACCTTGGCCGCCACCACAGCGCCCGTGATGACACTGGAAGTGAGGGCTGAGAGCCACTCCCTGCAGCCCCCTGCCGGCATTGCCGAGCGCCAGACATCAGGGGGCAACATCATGACGCTCTCCGCTGCGTGGCTCGTCTGGCCCTCCAGGCCTGAATGCGCGCCTGGGTGCCGATGACGAAGACAAAAAAGACCGGCACGAAGAAGATGGCCAGCAGGGTGCCGCTGATCATGCCGCCGAACACACCGGTGCCGATGGCATGCTGGGTCTCCGCGCTGGCACCACTGGCAAGCATCAGCGGCACCACGCCAAGGGTGAAGGCGAGCGATGTCATCAGGATGGGGCGCAGACGCAGGCGGGCGGCGGTCACCGCAGCGTCAAGCAGCGAGCGCCCTTCGCCGTGCAACTGGCGGGCAAACTCCACGATGAGGATGGCGTTCTTGGCCGACAGACCGATGATGGTGATCATGCCCACCTTGAAGAAGACGTCGTTGGGCATGCCGCGCAGCATCACCGCCGCCACGGCGCCGAGCAGGCCCAGGGGAACCACCAGCATCACGGAGAGCGGAATGGACCAGCTCTCGTAGAGCGCGGCCAGCACCAGGAAGACCACCAGCGCCGACAGCAGCATCAGCAGGGGGGCCTCGGCCGCCGACTGGCGCTCCTGCAGCGACTGTCCCGTCCAGGCCAGGGCGAAGCCTGGCGGCAATTGCGCCACCAGGCGATCCATTTCCGCCATCGCGGCGCCACTGGACACCCCGGGGGCGGCACTCCCGGAGAGACGCACGGCGGGGAAGCCCTCGAAGCGCATCATCTGTTGCGGCGACTGGCGCCAGGTCGGCGTCACCACCTCCCGCAGGGGCACCATGCCGCCGCTGGCATTGCGCACCCGCAGGCCGAGTACGTCATCGAGCTGCATGCGCGCCGACGCGTCGGCCTGCAGGATGACCTGCTGCATGTGCCCGCCGTTGGGGAAATCGTTGATATAGAGCGATCCCATCGCCGCCGACAGGGTGCTGCTCACGCTGGTGAACGAGAGTCCCATGGCCTCGGCCTTCTGCCGGTTGATCTCGAGGTGAATGCTCTCGCCGGGGGGCAGGCTGTCGGGATAGACATCGCTCACCACTTCGCTTTGGGCCGCCAGTGCCAGCAGTTGCGCCTGGGCGGCCAGCAGCGCGGCCTCCCCCTGGTTGGCCCTGTCTTGCAGGAAGAGCGTGAAACCGGAAGAGGTGCCCAGTTCGTCGATGGCGGGCGGCAGCAGGCTCATCACGGTGCCTTCCTTGCTGTTGGCCATGGCGGCCTGTGCCAGCTCAGCCTCTTCGGCAGCCGTGGCACCATGACGCTGGTCCCACTCTTTGAGCATGGTGAAGGCCATGGCGGCATTGGGGCCTGCGCCGGAGAAGCTGAAGCCCTGCACCACCAGGTTGGTGTCGAGCGCCTCGCGAGAGGCCACATGGGCCTCGAACTCCTTGATGACGGCCAGGGTGCGCTCGCTGGTGGCGCCGGTCGGCAACTGGATGGAGGTCATGAAGTAGCCCTGATCCTCGTCCGGCAGAAAGGAGGAGGGCAGCTGGGTGGCCGCAATGGCCAGCACGGCGCAGAGGGCGGCGAAGGTAGCCATCATGCGTCCGCTGCGCCCGACCAGCCGGGTGACCCGAACGCCGTAGCCTGCGGTGAGCCGCTCGACGCCCCGGTTGAAGGCGCCGAAGAAACCGCGCTTCTCATGGTGATCCGGGCTGATCGTACGCAGCAGGGTGGCGCAGAGCGCCGGCGTCAGGGTCAGGGCCAGGAAGGCGGAAATCAGGATTGACACCGCCATCGACAGGGTGAACTGCTGGTAGATGACCCCCACGGAGCCGCTGCCGAACGCCATGGGGATGAACACCGCCGTGAGCACCAGAGTGATGCCGATCACCGCCCCGGTGATCTCCTTCATGGCCCGCGATGTCGCCTCTCGGGGCGATAGCCCCTGGGTGGCCATCAGGCGCTCGACGTTCTCCACCACCACGATGGCGTCGTCGACGATGATGCCGATGGCCAGCACCATGCCGAACATGGTGAGGGTGTTGATGGAAAAGCCGGCCAGCAGCATCACCGCGAAGGTGCCAAGCAGGGCGATGGGGGCGACGATGGCCGGGATCAGGGTGTAGCGCAGGTTCTGCAGGAAGAGAAACATCACCAGGAACACCAGCACCATGGCTTCCAGCAGGGTGTGGATCACCTTGTCGATGGAGACCTTGACGAAGGGGGCCGAGTCAAAGGGGATCGAATAGGCCATGCCCGCCGGCAGGGTTGGCGAGAGCTGGGCAAGGCGAGTACGCACCGCATCGGCGGTGCGCACGGCGTTGGCGCCGGGGGAGAGCTGAATGGCGGCGCTGGTGGCAGCCACCCCGTTCTCGCGGTTGGAAAAGGCGTAGGATTGCGCCCCCAGCTCGACCCGGGCCACGTCACCCAGCACCAGCTTGGCGCCATTACTACCGGCCCGCAGCACGATGGCGGCGAACGCCTCGGGAGTGGTCAGCTGCCCCTGTACCGTGAGGGGAACCGTCAGTCGCTGGCCAGGCAGGGCGGGTTCGTCGCCGAGGCGCCCCGGTGCAATCTGCACGTTCTGCTGCTCGATGGCCTGCGCCACCTCGCTGATGGTCAACCCGTAGGCGGCGAGCTTGCCCGGATCCACCCAGATGCGCATGGCCTGCTCGGCGCCGAACAGCTGCACTCGCCCCACGCCGTCGATGCGGCGCAGCTCCTGCACGATATTGCGCGCCATGTAGTCGTTCAGCGCGACCTCATCGAAGCGGCCATCCGGTGAAGTCATGCCGACCATCATCAGAAAGCCGGACGAGGCGGACTCCACCTGCAGGCCGGTTTGCCGCACCGCCTGTGGCAAGCGAGGCTCGACCGCCTTGATGCGGTTTTGCACGTCCATCTGGGCCAGCTCCGGATCGGTGCCCGGCTTGAAGGTGGCGGTGATCTGCGCGCTGCCGGAGGCATCTACCGACGACTCGAAGTAGAGCAGGTTCTTCACCCCAGACAGCTCGCGCTCGATCAGGCTCACCACCGCATCGTTCAGGGTCTGCGGCGTGGCGCCCGGATAGGTGGCATAGAGGGTCACCGACACCGGCGCCACCGAGGGATAGCGGGAGATGGGCAGCTTGGGGATGGCGATGACCCCCGCCAGCACGATGAAGAGGGCGAGCACCCAGGCAAACACCGGGCGATGAATGAAAAACTGCGGCATGAAATGTCTCCGATTCAACGGTTACCGGCGTCAGCCTGCTGGCTGACTGCGGGGGATTGCCAGGGATGGGCAATGACTTGCGTCCCCGGGGTCAGGCGGTCGATCCCCTCGATCACCACCCGCTGTCCGGCGTTGAGCCCGGACGTGATGCGGTACTGGCTATTCACCAGTTCAGCGGTGTTGACCGGAACCAGTTGTGCCTGCCCCTGGCCATCCACCACCCACACGCTGGTCTGGCCCGATGTGCGCACCACCGCCTGCTGAGGCACGCTCAGGGCGTTGGCATAGCGGGCACGGGGAATGCGCGCCTGTACGTAGAGGCCAGGCAAGAGCCGCCGCTCCGGGTTGTCCACCAGTACCCGCAGCAGTACGTCACCGGTACCGGCATCCACCTCGATGCCGGAGAAGAGGATGTGCCCCTGCATGCCGAGCGGCTTGCCGTCGCTGCCGAGGATGTCCACCGCCAGTTCCGGTGCCGTCGAGCCAGCCTGCTGGCGCAGGGTGTCGAGCACAGAGGCCGGTTGACGGACATCGACGTAGACCTGATCGATCTGCTGGATCCTGGCCATGGGGGTGGCGTCGGTGGGGGACACCAGAGCCCCTTCACTCACCAGCGCCTGATCGATGCGCCCGGCGATGGGGGCTTCCACGCTGGCAAATTGCAGGTTCAGCTGGTGCCGGGCCAGGGTCGCCCTGGCCTGAGCCACGTCGGCGGCCGCCTGATCACGCTGGGAGACCGCATCGTCATAGGTCTGGCGGCTGATGGCCTCGGTGCGCAGCAGCGGCACCAGACGGTCAATCTGGATACGGGCGCGGGCCAGCACGGCCTCCGCGCGCTGCAATGCTGCGGCGGCGCTGTCGACATCCGCCTTGAAGGGGGCCGGATTTATCTGGAACAGCACGGTGCCTGCGCCGATTTCGGCGCCCTGCTCGAACAGGCGGCGCTGCACGATGCCGCTAATCTGGGCCCGAATTTCGGCGCTTCGCACCGCGGCCACCCGGGCGGGCAGATCCTCGCTGATGACCAGGTCCTGACCTGCCAGCGTCATCACCGACACCTGAGGACGGGTCGGCGCATCTTGCGCTTGCGTCGTCCCATCGCAACCTGCCAACCCGAATACGGCAATGACGGCGAGCAGGGCGCCCGCATACCGCTGTTTGACAAACATCATATTCACCTCGTTAAACCGCCTCCCGGGCATGGTGCTGCCGCGAGAGCACATCGAACGGGCATTATGGCGAGGGGCTATTGCGAATGATTCGAGGCTTTGTGGAGAATCCATGGAGGCGGTGATAAAGTTCAAGCCCCCCATTTTCGAGTCCGACCATGTCGTATCTTCCTGCTTCCGCCAACCCGGCGGCCCAGTCACTGGTACTGATTGCAGAGGATGAAGCCGAGATAGCCGACATCCTCGCCGCTTACCTGCAACGTCACGGATTGCGCACCCTGCATGCCGCCGATGGCCGCGAAGCCCTGGCCATGCACCAGACATGCAAACCCGATCTCCTGTTGCTGGATGTGCAGATGCCGCAGCTCGATGGCTGGCAGGTGCTCAGCGAAATCCGGGCCCGTGGCGACACGCCGGTGATCATGTTGACTGCCCTGGATCAGGACCTCGACAAGCTGATGGGGCTGCGCATGGGGGCGGATGACTATGTGGTCAAACCCTTCAACCCGGCCGAAGTGGTGGCCCGGGTACAGGCGGTGCTCAGACGCAGCCAGGCTGCGAAACAGACCACGGCCCGGGTACTGCGGGTCGGCCCCTTCCAGATCGATCTGGAGAGCCACGAGGCCAGCATTTGCCGCGATGAAGGGCAGCAGGTGCTGGATCTGACCCTGACCGAATTCAAGTTGCTCGCCTCCCTGATGCGGGCTCCCAAGCGGGTGTTCAGCCGCGCCGAACTGCTGACCCACTGCCTGCCGGAGGGGGATACCCAGGAGCGCACGGTGGACAGCCACATCAGCAAGCTGCGCAAGAAGCTGGAGGCACAGGGCATCCAGGGGGTGCCCGCCAGTGTCTGGGGCGTCGGCTATCGCTTCGGGGGCGATGCGTGACATCGGCACCCGGCCTGCGCAGGCAGATCATCCGCTCCCTGGGGCTGATGGCGCTCGGCATCATCTGCCTCGCGGTGATCGGCACCTATGTGTTCTACGCCATTGCCGTGACCTATGTACCTGGCAGCATCTCCGAGAGCTGGGTGCCCTCCAGGGTCGAGATGATCTGGATTGGCTCGACCATTCTCATTGCATTGGGGATGGCGCTGTACGTGGCGGTGCGCCTCTCTCGGCGCATCCTGACTCCCCTCAACTCGGTGGCAACCAGCCTGCGCGAGGTGGCCGAGGGTAAGCTCGATGCGCGCGTGCCGCTGGATGAACAGGCGATCGGGGAGACGGCGCAACTGGTGCGGGACTTCAACACCATGGCCGAGCGACTGCAGAGCATGACCCGCGAGCGGGAGTTCTGGAATGCCGCCATCGCCCACGAGTTGCGCACCCCGGTGACCATCTTGCGTGGCCGCTTGCAGGGGCTGGCCGAAGGGGTATTTCCGCCAGAGCGTGCGCTCTTTGAAGGCTTGCTGCGTCAGGTGGAGGGATTGACCCACCTGATCGAAGATTTGCGGGTGCTCAGTCTCAACGACAGCGGCCACCTGGAGCTGCAACGAGAGGAGATCAGGCTGGCCGACGAGCTTGCCGTGGTGCTCGAGGCGTTTGCCACCCCTCTTGCCGCGAACGGTTTCACTCTCAAGCGGGAGCTCGATGCCGAGCTTTGTGTCTGTTGCGATGCACTTCGCATCCGTCAGGCTCTGATGGCGCTGCTGGAAAATGCCCAGAAGCACGCGGTGCCGGGCATGCTGACCGTGCGCCTGTATCGTTCGGGCGTCCAGTGCATCCTGAGCGTGGAGGATGAGGGGCCTGGTATCAGCGAGGAGGTCGCCGCCTATATCTTCGAGGCGTTTCGCCGAGGGGATCCGTCACGCTCGCGCAAGAGTGGCGGCAGCGGGCTCGGGCTGGCGGTGGTAAAGGCCATTGTCGAGGCCCACGGCGGCAGTGCGGTCTGCCAATCCGGCGGGCGGGGCGGCACCCTGTTCCTGCTTTCCTGGCCCCTCTTGCACCCTGACGGCAGGTCATGACCCCGCATTGCCGCATCGGCTCGGGATGGGCGCGCCGAGGCGCGTGTGTTGACTGTGATCCAACAGCCCAAAATAAGCCCATCTCATGGGGAGAGACGGGCTTTTTTATGGTTCATCGCGGCTTTCCGGGGAAGGCCGCCTTGATTTTCAGAAAAAAGTATTCTGAGTCCCTAAATCCATATGCCATACGCTTTATCACTTTGATCTTGTTGTTCACCCCTTCCAGCACACTCGTGTGCATCG
>NZ_JAGKRI010000372.1:568-14473 GCF_017939255.1 Aeromonas sp. Prich7-2 | reverse complement strand
AGAAGTTGCTTGAGGTACTGGGTTGCATTGATAATAGTCATGGCTTCGGGCGTGTCGGTTTTTTTTTGCGATTAAATCAGATCACAAACGAAGCCTTTTTTCTATCTATTTCAATTGGTTGTAGCTAAAGATCCTGTACATGAGAGGGGGCTTGGTGATGAAACGGATTGAGGAGCAGGCCAGGCGGCTGGACCAGGAGTATCAGGGCATTGCCCAGTTGTTCGATCAGTTCTGCCAGCAGGCCGGCGTGCTCGCCGAACGCTATCACTTCTTCAACTGGCCGGATTATGAAGAGAGCCCGCCCCTCGCCCGCGCCTTCACCCTGCTGGGGGAACCACGGGAGCTGCGGCTGCGCTGTCAACCCGGCGAGGGGGGTTCCCTGAACGGCCTCCTCCAGGTGTGTGGCGAGGAAGGCAAGGTTCACGCCAGCCTGGGCTTTCATGCCGACGGCCACCTGCTGCTGGAGCCGGGCCGCCTGCTCGACGACCCGCCGGGACTGCTGCTGAGGCTGATGCTGGGCTCCCTCTGGCAGGATCAGGGGAGCGAGCCTCCCCGCTGACCCCCGCCAGGGGCGTCAGTCGGCAGACACTTCGATGGTCAGGTGCACCAGCTCCTCGTGGATGGCGAGGCGCTCGCGGATCGCCTGTGCCGGGACCGGGGTCGCCATCTGCAACGACATCGCGGCGGCATACTGCATCTGCCCCACCCGCCAGACGTGCAGATCGCGGATCTCGGCGCCAGGCAGCTCGGCGATCACCTCGCGGATCTCGTCCACCAGCGGCGCATCCATCTCCGCATCCAGCAAGACACGCCCGGTATCACGCAGCAGCCCCCTGGCCCACACCGCCACCAGCACGGCCCCGGCGATGCCCATCAGGGGATCCAGCCAGTCCGCCCCCCACAACATGCCTCCCACCAGCGCCACAATCGCCAGCACCGAGGTGGCCGCGTCCGCCAGCACGTGGAGGTAGGCGGCGCGCAGGTTGAGATCCTGATGGCCGTGGTGGTGATCGTGCGAGTGGTCGTGATGACCGTGATGGTGGTCGTGACCATGGTGATGGCCGTGATCGTCCCTGAGCAGCCAGGCACAGGCCAGATTCACCAGCAGGCCCAGCAGGGCAATGCCGATCGCCTGCTGATAATGGATGGGGCTGGGGTCCAGCAACCTGGCCACCGACTCGAACAGCATCAACCCCGCCACCCCCACCAGCAGCAGGGCGCTACTGAAGCCCCCCAGCACCTCTATCTTCCAGGTACCGAAGCTGAACCTGTGATCCCGCGCGAAGTGGCGGGCAGCGCGATAGGCCAGCACCGAGAGGCCGAGGGCCAGGGCATGGGAGCTCATGTGCCAGCCGTCGGCCAGCAGCGCCATGGAGTTGTAGAACCAGCCGCCACCGATCTCCGCCACCATCATGACGACGGTGAGCAGCACGGCCCAGCGGGTCTTCTGTTCGGCCAGGGGATTCCCTTCGTGGACGACGGGGTGGTGGCAGTGGGATGAGGCGAGGGATGGCATGGATTTCTCCTGAAAACGAGGATGCTATATACTATACCCCAGTATAGTTTTATTGATCGAGAGGATCCTGCATGTCACACACGGTTCACGACAAGAAGAAGCTGCTGGCACGGGTCAGGCGCATCAAGGGGCAGACCGGTGCCCTGGAGATCGCCCTGGAACAGGAAACAGACTGCGCCGCCATCCTGCAGCAGATCGCCGCCATCCGCGGCGCCGTCAACGGCCTGATGCTGGAGGTGCTGGAGGGGCACATGCGCGAGCATCTTGGCGCCGAGGAGGCGACCCATGCCGAGCGGCTGGACGATCTGGATCAGGTGGTGAGGGTACTGCGTTCCTATCTGAAATAAGGGCGCCCGGTGATGACGGGCGCCTCTGTCAGTCGAAGTCCGCGTAGGGGGTGAGAGGCCTTGGCGGCATGTCGAGATCCCCTTGCCAGGGCTTGAAGGTGTAGCGCAGGAACAGGGTGACATGGCTGGGGGCATAGTCATCCGCCTGCTGGATGTCCACCCGGCCACCGATGCGCCAGTGTTCCGTCAGCCTGTGTTCCACCACGCCATTCAGGGTGTAGCCGAATCCACTGCTGCTGCCCCCTTTCACAGGCGCATTTCTGTCTGGCAAACCGGCGGGCAGCAGGCCTTCCAGCGGGTAGCGACGGCTGTCGTCGGTTCGGGCGTAGGACCAGGATCCCGATCCCCCCAGCTCCCATGACCAGTCCGAGGTACGCTGCCGGTAGCTGACCGGCACCGAGAGCGAGAAGTACCCTTGCGGGCTGTAATAACCCCCCTGCCCCAGGGTATAGCCCCCCAGATCCTGCTGGTAGTGCCACAGCATGGTGCTGAGCCCCACGCTGGCACGGCGATGGGTCTCGTTGACGAACTTGTAATAGCCCCCTCCCATGAGCCGGGTGCGCCAGTTGTCGGGCACGTTCTTGCCGGTCAGCAGGTGCTGCTGGGCGCTGCCCCAGAACCCGACGGCCCCTCCCAGATCCCGGCTGAGATCGAGGCGGATCCCGTTCGCCCGCACCCCGCCCCAGCTGATGCCCGTGCCCGGATCCACCGTTCCCCCATAGGAGAGCAGCGAGCTGCTGACGGGCCGACGCGAGAGGGTCATCCCCCACCCCAGCGTGTGCCAGTCACCGGTCAAGGTGGCGCCACCGACCCAGTCCACCACCTCGAAACCGAGGGGCGTGGTCCCCAGATCGAACGCCCAGGCCCCCCGCTGCCAGCCTGCCGCCAGGGTGGTCCCCCGGCTCTGCTGGTGCGCGTCCCCGCGGCAGTCCCTGGCCGCACAGGTACCGAACTGCGCCCGGTAAGGGGAGTCCGGCAGATCTCCGGCATCCATGTCGACCAGTTCAAGGCGGCCGAAAGCGGTACCACCGGCCAGCGGCGTATCCAGTTGCGCCATCTGGGTCAGCGCCCGCAGATCCGAGTAGCCCCCGGTACCGCTGGAGCCCCAGTAATCGCTGTCGAGGGAGAAGGTGGTCTGGCTCTGCCGGTAGTGCCTGTCGAGATCGCTGCGCAGGCCGGATGCCAGCCACCCCTCCCCATCCTGACTGCGGGCCAGCCGGGTCAGCTCGCCCCCCTCCAGATCCTCGCGGGGGGCCAGACCTGCGGCCACCAGCCCCTTGCGATCCCGCACCAGAGCCCCTTCCACATCATGCTCGGCAACGCGCTGACGGGCGGCATCGCGCCAGAACAGCGCCGTCTGCTGGGAGGCCGGTTGCATCGCCACCAGGGGTTCGTAGTCGGTGAAGATGGCGCGGGCTGTCTCGCCCTCTCCCAGCGCCTGATAGAGATTGGCTACCCGGCGGTAGTAGTTGGCCCCCTCCGGGGGCAGCGGGCTGACCGGCCAGGCGGGCAGCCAGTGACGGGCCTTTGCCAGATCGCCCCTGGCCTGGGCCAGTTCGGCCATGCCAAGCCTGGCCTCGGGCTGTTGCGGCGTGCGGGCAAGCACCTCCTGATAGCGCTGCTCCGCCAGTGCATAGGCCCCCCGATCCGTGGACCACTCCGCCAGCATCAGGCTTACCTCTTCATCCGGCTGCAGCGGCTGAAGCAGGCGTTCGGCCCCCTCATCATCCCCGGCCTCGTGACGCGCCCTCGCCCTGGCGAGCACCTCGCCGCGGGCGAGGCGCCGATCCAGCGCATCCATGTCCTGTGTCCAGCCGGACCTAGGGATGGCGGCCAGCACCCCTCTCGCCTCCACCGTCTTGTCCTGCCCCGAGAGATAGAGGGCGGTGGCGTAGCGCAGGGTGGCGTCCTGGGGTCGCGCCGCCAGCCGTTCCCGCAAGAGCCGCTCCCCGCTACCGGCTTCCCCGAGGCGGGCCCGGGTATCGGCCACTCGATAGGCCAGCCACACCTCTTCCGGGGTCAGCGCGAGTGCCTGCTCGCGAAGGCGCAGCGCCGCCGCCACCTTGCCGGCCCGATCGAGCTGATCGGCCTCCTCCTGCAACAGCCCGGCCTTGAGCCGCCGCCCTTCGGCTTGCATCCCGGGGGTGCCCTGCTGCTCCAGCAGGGCCAGGGCACGTGCCGGATCCTGCTCCTTGTAGAGATCGAACAGGCGGGCCAGTGCCCGCTCCCGCGCGCTCCCCATGGCGAGCGCCTTGCGGTAGGCGGACTCCGCGTCGGCATCGCGATGACGGCCACGCTCGCTGTCTCCGAGCCCCAGCCAGGCTTCGGGTTCACGCCCATCCTGGGCGATGGCACGGCGATACAGGGTCGCCGCCTCATCCCACTGCTCCCGTTCCAGGGCGCTGCGCCCCTGGCTCACCAGCAGCCAGTAGCGGTTGGTGGCCAGCAGGCTGCGCCATTTGTCCTTGTCGGTCACCTCGGGGTGTGCCAGCACCCGTTCAAACTGGGCGATGGCCAGCGCTCGCTGATCGTTGCGGGAGTAGGCCTGCCCGAGGGCCCCCATGAGTTCGGGATCCCCCGGGTTGGCAGCCAGGGCACGCTGCAAGCGGGAGATGGAGGCACCACCTCCCGCCGTGCTTGCGAGCGCCGACTGGCGTGCACGATAGGCGGGCGAGGCCCACTTCTCCTCCTGGGCCGCGAGCAGCTGTTCCGCCTTGGTGGTATCCCCTTCGCCAAAGAGCACCATGTACTCCTGCAAGGCAGCGATGCTCCCGGGACCGATGGGCAGGGATTCGATGTCCGCGAGCCAGATCTCGGCGGCCTCGTCCCGCTGATAGGGGTCTCGCGCCATCTCGCGCAACAGGTTCTGTGCCCCCTGGCGCCGACCCTCCGCCAGATAGAGGCGAGCCAGCCCGCCCCGCACTCTGGGCTCACCCGGATATTGCCGGTTGAGTGCCTCCAGGGCCGCCAGCCCCTTCGCTTTCATGGCCGGGATCCGTGTCTGCAACAGGGCATAATCCACCGCCACGTCGAGATTGGGGGGCAAATCACCGGAGAACAGGGAGCGATAGAGACGCTCGGCCTCCTCCAGCCTGCCGGCGCTGGTCAGCAGCCTGGCTTGTTGCAGTTGCTGGCGCCTGGCCGGTTCGTTCAGGGCCAGGTTGGCCATGCCCTGACGATAGAGCGCAGAGTCGGGGTCTTGCTTGCCAAGGCGGGCCAGCAGTGCCCCGGCCTCCTTGACCTTGCCCTGGCGCAGGGCCTGACGGGCCTGGGCTGCCAGCAGCTCCGGATGATCGGGCTCCACCAGGGAGAGGGAATAGAGGCTGTTGCTGACGAGATCTTCCCGCCCACGGGCCTCGCCAATCCTGACCTGCTCCAGCAACCAGGCCACCGGCTGTACCGTCCCTTGCGCCAGGGCTCCGCTCATCAGGCAGGCGAGCAGGCACCCCAGAGTTACTCTGCCTGACATGACTCGCTCCAATCCGGCTGCAGGGTACCGTCGGCGGCAAAGCGATAACGCCCCTGATCCCAGCCTGCGCCGAACAGGGTCAGCACGCTGCCGTAGTAGGCATCCGCATCCAGCCCGTGATCGGAGACCTGCTTGCGCAAGGTGACCTGCGCCGGCAAGCCCCGTGACAGGGGCAGGAGGGCGGCGGCAAAGCCGCTCGGCCCCTTGCCCTGAACCTGACCACTTTGGCTGGAGACCCGCTCGGGCAGATGACCCGATTCGGTCAGCTGCGCCAGCATGGGGGCAAAGTGGGCCACCAGGGAAGCCCTGGCGGGATCCTCCTCGCTCAGCATGCCGAGCCAGAGATAGACGCGGATGGCGTCATAGCCACCGGTGTCGCCCTTGTCCGCCGTCACCTGCCATCCCTTGTCGGCCTGCCAGTCCACCCAGTCCGGGGCAAAGCCACGGGGCGCACTCTCCTGCAACAATTTGGGCAAGAGGGCCCGCATCTCGCCCCAGGGCCCCTTGAAGGAAGCGAATCTGGCCAGCAGTTGTGGGGGCAGATAACTGGGGTTGAGGGTCCAGCGTCCCTCCCCCTCATAGCCTTTCGCCCCGGGCAGCAACACGGGGCCGAGACCCGGCAGCGTGGCGACCTCTTCCCGGGCGATGCGGCGCAGCAACAGGGTGCCGAGGGCAGAGTAGCTGTGGTTGTCCCACAGGCGACCTGCCTCCAGCAGGCTGTAGGCTATCCAGAGATCCGAATCGGACGCGCTGTTCGCGTCCAGCACGCCCCAGTTGCCGTCCTGCTGCCTGCCCCAGAGCCAGGATGGCAGGAAGCCGGTCAGATCCCCGCGGGCGAGCTGCCGCTCCGTCCAGTCGAGCAGGCGGGCAAAGGTCTCCCTGTCATCGTTGACCAGAGCGAAGAAGAGGGCATAGCTCTGGCCTTCCGAGGTGGTGATGCGGCGCCCGTCGGCAGGGTCGATGACCCTGCCCTCTTCGCTGATGTAGTGCTGGCGAAAGTGATCCCACTCCGGCCAGTGGCAGACGGCCTGCGCCGGGAGGGAACAAAGGGCCCAGAGGAGCAGGGCACCACAGACATTTTTCATCTGAGTCATATCTTAATCTTCCTTCAGACGGCGGCGGCTGGCACTGGCAAGCAACACCCGCAGGCCCCAGCCCAGTACCAGCATGCAGAGCAGGGTCAGCCCGGCAAGACGCACCGGATAACGGGCAAACAGTTGCCAGAGACGCTCCCACCACGGCAGGTAGCCCACCTCGTAGCGATCCCCCACCACCAGGCTCTTCACCCCGGATTCCCGGATGATGGCCACCGAGCCCGCCACCTGATCGCGCAGGGTACGGGTCTGCAGAGCCTCATTGAGCAATGTGACCCCCGCCGGTCCATCCGCCAGCAAGGCCACCAGGCTGCGCTGATCATGGGTCGGCGATTGCAGCCCCAGGATGACGGCGATGGCCCGGTTGCCCGTCATGCCCACCCGGGCCTGGGGCTGGCGATCGGCCATGGTGTGCAGCAGATCCCCCTTGTGCTGGCGGGTTGGCTCGTTGACCCAGCTGCGCGTGGATTGCAGCAGGGCGTCGGGAGCCAGATCCCCTCGAAACTCCTCCGGCAGGGTGCCAATGAGCAGGGTATCCCGATCCGCGGTGCGCGCCCGCTCCCAGTCGTCCAGAACCTGCAGGGAGAGCGCCGGATACCCGGTCTCGGCCCCGATGGCACCGACGGCATCGAGCAAGGTGGTGATCTGCCCGGGATGGGGTCTGGCCGGCATGACAATCTGGGTGTCGGCGAGATCCGCCATCCTGCTGAACGGGAAGCCGGCATAGGCGAACGCCTTGAGATCGGGCATCTCGATGAAGTGGCGATAGCCGGTGAAGTCGATGGTGGAGCCCTCGTCGATGCGCACCTGATGGGCTGGCGGCATCACCAGGTCGCAACGGCCATCCTCCGTTCCTCCCATGTATTGCTGGGCATACTCGAACGAGAAGCTCAGGCTGTTGGCCTGGGTGGTCTTGAGCCCGGGCATGCGCAGCGCCATGGTGTCGCCATCGTCGGCAAACCAGAGCGGCAGGGTCAGCAACCGCTCACTCTTGATCTCGCCGGGCTCGAGCGTGAACGACTTCATGAGCTGGCCGTTGACCCCCACATCCAACCGGGAACCGTCGCGCAGGGTGGGCGAGGTGTGTTGATACTTCAGCTCCGTCCTGATGCCGTTCTCCCCCAGCAGATAGAGATCTGGCGGCAGGCGCAGCGTCAGGCTCATGGGCCACAGCGTGCGCCCCGTTGCCTGCAACTGGCCCGGGTACTCCGTCAGTTCATCAAAGCGCATCTTGCGATCCAGTCGCACCCAGTTCGGGGCATCGTAGGGCTGACGCGGGGAGAGCGGCTTCACCTCGTCCACCATGACGCTCTGGCCACGCAGCATGACATCGCCTCGCGCCAGCCCCTGCACCGCCGTCAGCAGGTCCTGCTGATCCCGCCCCAGGATCAGCAGCAGCTTCACATAGGGGTTGTCGGGGGAGCTGATCATGTCGATGGTGGGCCCCTTCACCTCGGGATAGTCCACCAGGAAATCGGGGCGCGCGTCATTGGTGGCAAAGATCACGGCGTTGCGATCCGGCAACTGGTTGATGAGCACAGGGAAATGCTGGCCCCGCCACTGGGCCTTGGTTCCGAACCAGGAGGCCAGCACCGCCGCCGCCTGCTGCTGCTCCGGGGGCACTGAGCCCGTGAACACCATGGGCAGAGTCAGCTTGCCATTGTCCCGCACGTCGAGGAACGGCATGGGGAAGAAGGAGAGCTCGTTGCGCACCGGCAGGGTCTGCAACTGCAGGGTCAGCTTGCTGTCCCGGTTGACGTTGAGCCAGAGGGTATCGCTCGCCGGGTTCTCGCACACTTTCTGATAGTGGCCAACGAAGCTCACCTTGAGGCGGTTGAAATCCTTGGCATAGCGGGGATCCAGCTCGATGCTGGCATGGGTCATCGTCCCCATCTGATCCTGGTTGAGGGCCGTCACCCCCATCAGCTCGTCATTGAGATAGACCTTGACCTGGGAGATGAGCGGCAGCAGGGAGGGCGATGGCGTGAAGTTCAGGTCCAGGGTGGCCCGGGTCACCACCTCGTCCCGCCGCACGGTGAAGTCGGCCAGTCCGTCTGGCGCATTGCCGCGCAGGGAGAGGGTGCCTGGCGATGATGCCATCTGTTCGAAGCTCATCCCCTGGGTGCGCACCGGAGCGGGAACGGGCGGCAGGGGGCCGACGGCCTCGGCGGCGGTCGCACCCTGCGCCATCAGCAGGAGAGGAATAAGGTAGCGTTGTGGTTTCATCATCCTTTCACTGTCTGTGGGGTCGGAGTCCCGGCCCGGAAATCTGGGGAGACGCGACGGGGAACGAAGGAGAGGAGCCAGCGAGCCAGCTTCTCGAGGAGGATACAAACAAAGCCGATGGGTGAGGTACGGGCCAGACGCCAGTAAGCCCCCCAGCCGAGCAGGGTAATGTCGATCAGGCTGTGGAGGGGGCGATCCTTGCCCAGACGCTGCTGCCACAGGGACCAGGTATCGGCCCGGGCGAAGGTGCACTGGATGAACTCGACATGCTGTGCCTGCGCCATGGGCTCCAGCTCCAGTCCCAGCTTGCAGCCGAACACCCGCTGCACCTTGGCGGCGAACGCCTGCTCCCGCTGGTCATGGCGCAGCAGCAACCAGACCCTCTCCTTGTCGGCCAGGGGCAGGGGCGCCTCGAGCAGCACCCCGACCCCCCCGTTGGAGTAATCCCTGACGGTACAGGGGTAGAGGTGACCGTTCGCCAGCCTGATGGCCGCCGGCATCACCATCTCCACCCTGGGGTTGGCACGGACCTGCCGCGACTCGAAGGCCACCGCCAGGGCGCAGCCCAGTATGGTCATGTTGTAGAGGGTCCAGATCATGCTGAGGATCAGGGTCGGCACCTCGTCGGCAGGGCCGGTGCCGATGCGCCAGAGGCCGAACCCCAGCCCGCACAGATTGAGCAGGATCAGCAGCAGATAGGGGCGGGAGACCGACAGATCGAGGAACACCTCCTCCGTCATCCCCCCCTTGGCAGTCACGTTGAACGTCCCCTTGTGAGGTGCAAAGAGCGCCACCGTGGTCGGCCTGGCGATGTACCAGGCCAGCACCGTCTCATAGACCTCGCCCCAGAAGGAGTGGCGCACCTTGCCCTGCAACCGGGAGTTGGTCAGGGCGCTGTGGAAGATGTGCGGCAACATGTAGAGGGCGATGGCCGCCGCCGGGGCATAGATGATGTAGGCGTGCAGGATCAGGAAGGCGAGCGGCGCCGTCAGGAAGATGAGCCTCGGTATGCCCGAGAGAAAGTGCAGCATGGCATTGAAGTAGCACAGCCGCTGCCCCAGCTTGAGCCCCTTGCCGAAGAGGGGGTTGTCCAGACGCAGGATCTGCACCATGCCGCGCGCCCACCGGATGCGCTGACCGATGTGGGCAGAGAGGCTTTCGGTGGCCAGCCCCGCCGCCAGCGGGATCCGGATATAGGCCGAGGTGTAGCCGAGGCGGTGCAGCCGCAGGGAGGTGTGGGCATCCTCGGTGACCGTCTCCACCGCGATGCCGCCGATCTCGTCAAGGGCGGTGCGCTTGATGACGGCGCAGGAGCCGCAGAAGAAGCTGGCATCCCACATGTCGTTGCCATCCTGCACCAGGCCGTAGAAGAGGGCCCCCTCGTTCGGCATCTTGCGAAACCGTTGCAGGTTGTGTTCGAACGGATCGGCGGAGAAGAAGTGGTGGGGGGTCTGGACCACGCCCAGACGGGGATCCCGGTAGAACCAGCCCACCGTCATCTGCAGGAAGGAGCGGGTCGGCAGGTGGTCACAGTCGAAGATAGCGACCAGATCCCCGGTGGCCATCTTGAGGGCGTGATTGATGTTGCCCGCCTTGGCGTGCTCATGGGTCGACCGGGCCACATAGCGGATCCCGGCCTCATCGGCGAAGTCGCGAAACGCCGCCCGCCCCCCGTCGTCAAGCAGCCAGATGGTCAGCTTGTCGGCGGGCCAGTCGAGCCCCATGGCGGCGTAGACAGTCCCCTTCAGGATGGCGAGATCCTCGTTGTAGGTGGGGATCATCAGATCCACGCTGGGCCACTTGGCCGGATCCGCCGGCAGTTGTGCCGGAGGGCGGTGCAGGGGCCATGCGGTCTGCCAGTAGCCGAGCAGCAGCACCAGCCAGGCATAGGTCTCGGCGGCCAGCAGCAGCAGGCCGCAGGTCAGGCTGACGGGGTCGAACCAGTCGAGGGTCGAGGTGTAGCGCCACCAGATGTAGCGGCAGGAGATGGTGAGGGAGAGCACCATCATCATCAGCATGGGATAACGGCCCGGCACGGCCCGCAGGATGAAGGCCATGGCCGCCAGCAGGAGGACGAACACCAGCTGTGCCTGCAGGGTGAACGGCTGGGTGACGCAGAGCAGGGAGAGGCTCCCGGCCACCACGCAGAGCAGCACACTCTTCCAGCGTTCCTCGCGGGGCGTGGCCCTGGCGGCGGCCAGCCCTTTCTCCTCCTGGCGGGCCAGGAAGGCCCCGAGAGCCTGAGTACCCATATGCCAGAGCCGTTGCCAGGAGGCAGGCCAGCGCAGAGGGATGGGCTGTGGGCGACGCACTATCATCCAGAGGCTCTGCAACAGAACGCGCAGGGGATCCCCCACCCGGGGGTGCGTCAGCTGGGGATAGAGCCCCCGGGCATGGCCCAGCACCCATTGCCAACCATGACGCTCGAGGGGGAAGAGAGCCCAGGCCAGCAGCCAGCCCAGGGTCAATGCGGCTGCCCCCGGGCGGGAAGCCCCCCGCTCGCGCAGTGCGCGATAGCGCTGCGAGCACCAGAGGCCCGCAGCCGGCGTCAGCAGCCGCACTCTCATCGGGGCGCCTCCCCCTCTGCCAGACACCAGGTCGCCAGGGCGGCCAGCTCGTGGGCAACCAGACTGGTGGGGGCATAGCGGCCGACCGGCAGCTTGGCGGCCATGGCCTCCGCCATGGCTTCGTCCCTGTGCAGATGAAGATTGAGCAGAGGGAGCCCCCCTGCCAGCCAGAGATCCAGCAGCCCCTGCTGCAGGGCCCGCTGGCTGGAGAACTGGGTCACCAGCAGACGCTCATCGGCCGCCCAGGGGTGGCGGTGAAGCCGCACATGGCAGTTGGCATCCGCATTGACCACCAGCAAGCGCCTGCAGGGGATGACGGGGGCCATGCCCAGGGGCAGATCCAGCAGCACCAGATCATAGCCATCGATCCCCGCCAGCCACTCGGCCGACGCCCCCTCCCCCCCGCCATGGGAGAGCAGATCCAGTCCCTCCTCCCGGCGGTGAAGCGCACCTCGCCACTCCCGCGCCGGCTGGGTCAGCCGGCTCCAGCCTCCCGGATCGTCATGGGGCAGGCCAAGGTGGATGCCAAGCTGGTTGTCCGGGCAGAGATCCACCGCCAGCACCCTTGCCCCCTGCTCATGGGCAGCCTGGGCCAGTCCGGCCACGATGGCGGTGGTCCCCACACCTCCCCGGATCCCCTGCAGGGCGATCACCTTCATGCAGACCTCCCCTCGCCAGTCCCCTCGGGCCCTTTCACTGCCACCTCCGCCAGCAGGGGGAAGCGTGCGCACAAGGCGGCGAGCCGCTCCCTGGCGGCAATATCCTGATAGGAGAGGCTGACACCAAAGGCCTGCTGGACCATGGCCACGTCATTGATCACCGTGCCCTCCACCGGGACGCCGAAGGGGGTCTGCATGTCTGATTGCCGTTCGCTGCGCATCGTCACTTCCGGTCTCATTGGGGATTGGGGACCCAGTCCCCCTGCCCCAGCTTGATGTGGTACTTGCCCTGATATTCGATCACCACCGAGCCCTGGTTCTCGGACACCGACGGGGTCTGCGGCAGATCGCCCAGCAGGGCATCCCAATCAATGGTCTCGCTCCCGAACACATCCTTCCCCACCAGCCTGGAGACCAGTTCTGATACCGCCAGGAAGCTGCTGGGGGTGTCCACGTTGCGGGTCGCCTCGTGGGGCGCCTTGGTACCGAGCAGGGCAACCCCCACCGGCACCAGGGTGATGCTCGGGCTGGGAATGTCCCGCAGCCCGGCCATCTGCATCTTGTCGCCGGTGAGAGCGGCGCCGTGCTCAGGCACCATCACCACGGCCACCTTGCGGCCGGATTGCTCCAGCGTCGTCATGAAGTCGTCCAGCTGATCCAGCAGGGTCTTGAGCCTCTCCTTGTAGGGCGCTATCTGGCGGCTCGCCACATAACGGTTGCCATCGTGCAGGGCGATGAGGTTGAAGAAGGTGACGTTGCGTGCCGCCTGACTCTGTGTCCGCTCGTTCAGCCAGCGGCCGAACAGGGCATCCCCGCGATAGATGGGCTCGCCATCGAAGGAGGCGAGATCATGGGCCAGCCCCTTCTTGTCCATGGGGGTCACATCCAGCCCGGCATACTGCTGCAGGCCGGTCAGGTAATTGCCAAAATCCCCCGAGTGATCCATGGCCACCTGTTTGGCAAAGCCGAGCTGGGCAAGGTTCTCGAACAGCAGACACTGCTTCGGCGCCGTCACATAGAGCCCCTGGTGGCTGGTCTGCCCGCAACTGGCCCGCAGCAGGCGAATGGAGCTTGGGCCGCTGTAGGAGGTGGCGGAGTTGAAGCGGTTGAAGCGAATGTCGAAGTGGGACCAGACCGGATGCCCGCTCAGGCCGCTCGCCTCCACGTCATGCCAGGCCAGGGAGCAGACATTGATGATGAGCACATCGAAGGGGGTCGCCTGGGCTGGCAGGCTCTCCGGGAAGTGCACCAGTCTCTCCTGCTCCTCCCGATAGAAGCCATCGAGATAGGCGTTGAGGTTCTCGTTGGTCGGCGGGGCACTCTGGTCAAGCTGCTCCTCCATGGGCAGCACTGAGGGGCGGGTCTCCTCCCGGGGCGTGTTCAGGGCGTGCTCGCTCGCCCCCTTGCTGCTCGCGAAGGGATTGCTCACCTGGGGCGAGACCCAGAGCCAGAGCAGCGCCAGCAGGATCCAGGGGGTGAAGCGCAACCACTGGGCGATGAACAGATAGAGCGTCAGCAGCACGAACCCCGCGCCGACCATCTCCCAATTGATGAAACGCCCGAGCAACTCCGCCCAGTAATCCAGGGTGAAGGAGAAGACCTGGCTGCCCTGGGCACGAATGCTCTCTATCCCCGGCAACCAGGTATCGTGATAGAAGATCCCCGCCCCCACCGGCAACGCCAGCCAGTGCCGCGCACGGCGCCACCCGGCCCTTGGCAGGGGAAAGATCAGGAAGGCGGCAAACACCAGGTTGATCAGGGGATGGAAGTTGAGATATCCCCCCCAGAGCAGGGCGAACTTGGCAAGAAAATAGACATTCCAGCCACCCAGGCCGTGCCAGTCCAGCCAGGGGGAATCGGCATCAGAAACATGTCGGGTCATCGGCGATGAGTCACCTGTTATCGTGGGCCCCCCGAAGGGGCCGGGCACACTGCAATGGTTGTCAAAAGAATAGCCTGACTATTATGCAACTATTTCTTTCCTGATTACCCATGATTAACAGTCAGTTACCACGAACTATACTGAA
>NZ_JAGKRI010000372.1:0-476 GCF_017939255.1 Aeromonas sp. Prich7-2 | reverse complement strand
CGCCTGAGAAGGCGGCCACGTGTGTGGCAATGCAATCACTGCCGTCACCAGATGTCATTGACTGGAAACACGATTTTCGCAAACACCAAGCTCCCACTGACCAAGTGGTTTCTGGCAATGCACCTGTTGTCACAAACCAAAACAGGTTCTTCGCGGGATCCTGGGAAAGTGGAAGTTGACAGACAGGGTGCTGGTAAACTGGTTGTCGCCAAACACACCACCACCATCACCCTGCTGTCGCCGTGCATCATATTGATATTGCCTCCTTCTGGCCAGGTTATACCGTCATCGCCCAAGCGCTTTCTGCCAACCATCACACCCTGTTTACCTTTGAGCCTCGCGCCGACTTCTTGCCCCGTTGTCGCCGATGCCTGCAACCCACGCCATTGATCCACGACCAACGTATCCGCCGGGTGCGTGAGCGAGACCTATTTGACCGACAAGTCTGGTTACAACTGCCTGTTCGCCGCGTCGAC
>NZ_JAGKRI010000371.1:0-293 GCF_017939255.1 Aeromonas sp. Prich7-2 | reverse complement strand
GTATTCAGGCCGAAGACACCGACCGTCACTGGCTCATCCCGGAACGCAACGGGCTGGTATACACGGAACTTGAGCGCTATGGCGACGGTGACCGTCTGTTGCAAATGACGGTCTCGCCTCAGGCTCGCAAGAAAAACCCGGCGTTGTCGACACACTGGCAAGTTCGCGCAGTGACCTATGAGGTGGCAGGCAAGGAGAAAACGGTCTTTACCTCCCTGCCCGTGGCGCGATTCAGCGCAGCTCAGGTGGCGACCCTGTACCACGAGCGCTGGGAAATCGAGCTGGGATACCGG
>NZ_JAGKRI010000071.1:0-8560 GCF_017939255.1 Aeromonas sp. Prich7-2 | reverse complement strand
ATCGTTCGATATTAGATCAGGGCTGGTTTGAGCTGCGCCGCCAGCTCGAATATAAGCAGGCATGGCGAGGCGGTCAGGTGTTGGCGATAAACCCGGCCTACACCAGCCAGCAGTGCGCCTGTTGTGGGCATACTGCGAAGGATAACTGCCAGACGCAAAGCCAGTTTAAATGCGCTGCGTGTGGTTATGAGGCGAACGCCGATGTGAACAGCGCTCGCAATATTTTAGCGGCGGGACACGCCGTTTTAGCCTGTGGAGGCGTGGTGCAATCAGGCCGCCCGATGAAGCAGGAACCCGGTACTGCGCGAGCAGCTATCACCCAGTAATGGGAATCCCCCTCCTGTGACGCGAAGCGCTAAGGTGGGGGAGGATGTCAAGATGTAGTACTTGTTGATGAAGGGGGGCACGACCAGCACCGGGGTCTTGCCCACCGTCGCTGTGGTCGGGCTGTACTGGATGAGCTCAAAGAGCTCGGTGCGCAGCACTACCCGGCCCGGGGTGGTCGCCAGATCCCGGCCGAGCTCGAAGGCGGACTCGTCGGTCAGGCGGATGTTGAGGTGATCGGCGCTGCGCTCCAGATCTTCGGCCAGGAGCGCAAGGCCGCGCACCAGATTCTGGCCGTCGGACTCCAGGGTGAGCTTGAGCAGCTCCGGGTTGGTGGCCAGGAAGTTGCTGGGAGCCATGGCGTTGACGTACTGGCGGGTGAAAAAGCGCAGTCGCTCCCGGCTCTTCTCGGGCACGCCCTCCAGGGCATCCACCGCCGCCAGCAGGTGTCTTGCGGTCAGCAGATAGGATTGCTTGAGGTAGTCATAGAGGGGTTGCTCGCTCCAGGCGTCGGCCTTGAAGCGGCGATCGCTGCGATCCGGGGTGATCACCGGCTCGCTCGGCTGGCCTGCACTCTTGAGCAGGGTGTGCTGCATCAGCTTGAGCTGATCCTGCCACCAGTTCATCTGGGACTGGATCAGCTGCCAGGGCTGCTGGCTGCCCTGCTCCAGCACCTGGCCCAGATCGTCCAGACTGGTCTGCAGCAGGGCCTGGGCGGTGCGCTCGGTCTGGGCTCTGGCCATGGCCAGCAGCTTGTCGTTGTAGTGGGCCAGGGCCTCGAACAGCGGGCCGTAAGATGATTGGCTCATGTGTTCTCCTTCACCCACGCCCGGGGCGGGCACTTGCCCGTTCTGTCGAGTCGTGGGGAGATGTGGCTGCCCGCAAGACGGGCAGCCAGGGGTTATCAGGCCTTGCCCGTGCTCTTCTTGATGCCATCTGCGGTCAGGGCATCCAGTTCTTCCTTGAACTGCTGGCCGAGGGTGCTGAGCTTCTGGATGTCATCCAGCATCTGGCGGGAGAGCTGGCTGGCGCTCTCCAGCTGCACGGTGCCGAGGGCCGCCAGGCTCTGGGCATCCTGCACCTTGCCGACGGCCTGCAACTGGTTGAGCCCCAGTTCGGCGTAGGCATTGGCGGACGCCAGTTGCAACCGGGTCAGCTGTTCGATGTTGCTGGCCAGCAGCTGGTTGTAGCGGGTGAGGGGAGCGGCAAAGCCTTGCATCTGCTCGGTAAAGCTCTTGATCACGTCCATATTCATCATGGGTCTCCGGTTCGGCAGAACACTGTTTTTGCGGGTCAATCGACCCTTCTTGCGGGTACAGCACGTCATCCCTGTGTTACGTGTTGTTTGCTCTGTTCAAACACACGTTTGAGAATTCTGCAACCAATCCACCTTTGGTATAAATGTTAGTTTCTGTTTGAATTTTCCAATCCGCCGAGAGAGCCATCCCCGGGTTCAGACGAGAGGTGACGCAGGGCAGGGGGCGGGGTCTCGTTCCCCGGGGCCTGCGCTGGTACCCTTGAGCCACACCCTCTTCACAAGGAATCCCCGATGAAACCGTTCGCCCTGCTGCTCGGCTGTGGTGCCCTGACCCTCGCCGGTGTCGCCCAGGCCAGCACGCCGGTCCAGATCTCCCTGCCCGGTGTCAACCTGCCCTCGTCCAATCAGGTGGAAGGGGCAAGGGCTTCCTTCCTCTACGGCCGCACCGGCCAGGTGAAGGGGATCGATCTGCCGGTGTTCGCCCTCTCCGACGTGGATCAATTCACCGGCCTGCAGCTTGGTGTGTTCTTTGGCGCGAGCCGGGTGCGCCATCAGTTTGGCGGGGTCGCCATCAACGCCGTCAACTGGCACGAAGGGCAGGATACCGGCCTCAATCTGGGCTTCGTCAACCTGACCAACAATGTGAAGGGGCTCAACTGGGGGGCGGTCAACATCGCCCAGGGCAATGCCCTGGCCAACGTCGGCTTCGTCAACTATGCCGAACGCACCACGTTCCAGCTGGGATTCGTCAATGCCACCAAGCACCTGGACGGCTTGCAGATTGGCCTGGCCAACTACGCCGAGAACGGCATCTTCCCCATTCTGCCCCTGATCAACTTCAAGAAATCCTTCTAGGGACCAACTTGCCCTTGCTTTAGGAGGGGCAGCCATTACCCTGTGCTCCATCAAGGCTGCACAGAGGTAACAGGGGCATGACAACGGAACACATGGACGCCATCGGCATCGGCTGGGACGTGAGGGGCTGGCAGGGCAATGCCCAGGCGGTGGCGGTGGTGGGTTGGCAGGCCCGGGAGTCGCGTCTGCACTGGCTCGGGATCTCCCCCCTGTTTCGCCTGAGCTCCCGGGTCGCGCCGGATCTGGATGCCCTGCTGCGCCCGGCCCTGCAAGACGAGGTGGCGCTGATGCAGGTGCTGGCCTGCCCGCGCCTTGCTCTCGGCATCGATGCGCCCCTGGCCTTTCCCCGCGCCCTCGCCGATCTGCTGGCGGGGTGGGGGAGCGGCTTTCCCGTGCCCCAGCGGGAGATTGACAACCCTTACGCCTACCGGGATTGCGAGCGCTGGCTCTATCAGCACTATGGCAAGAAGCCCCTCTCCGCCACCTTCGACAGGCTCGGCAACAACGCCACCCTGGCCCTCTCCATGCTGCCGCGCCTCGGGGATCTGCAACTGGTGCCAAAACGGGCGAGGGCTGCCGGGCGCGCGGTGCTGGAGGTCTATCCCGCCCTGGCCAAAATGGGGGGCAAAGCCTCTGCTGTGCGGCCCGAGCTGCAACCCCACCTGCCAGCAATCCTCATCCCTGGAACGGATCCCTATGATGCCGCGCTCTGCGCCCTGATGGCCCTGCAATATGCGGCCGAAGGGGCCGTCACCTCGCTGCCTGCTCTGGTGGACCTGCCGGAGGAGATGGCACCGGACGAAGGCTGGGTCTACCACTTCGCCCGGGATTGAGACGCCCAAGCACCGCGCTCCCTCTGACGACTGCTGGCGACTCGCTGCAGTCACGGCACTGGTGACGTGACTTGCTGTCGCCACTGCGTATGGCTTGCCGTTGCCACGGTGTCAGGCAAGGGGAGGCCGCCTTTGTCCTGTGATCTTCCGACGTCTCCTTGACCCTTGCCCTTGTTGCCTTACTTTGCGACTGCCGACTGCCGACTGCCGACTGCCGACTGCCGACTGCCGACTGGCGCCTTTTCATCGGACCTCATCCTTGATCCCGACTGTTCATGGCTGGTTTAAAAATCACCTTGTATGCCATCAGACAAGAGACGTACAAGTACATTTATCACCCCGCAGCAGCGGGGAGATGGCTCCAGGGTTGTACAGAAACAGGGTAGCGGGGGTCAAATATGCGGCAGGTTAAGCCTGCAGAAGCATAAATAGGGAGTCAGGGCGTTAATTGCTGGAAGAGCCGTCTCTTCATCCGATATATTGCCTCTTTTCCTCAGGCTTCTTGTCCGGTGGTGTCGATGAAACGCATTCTCTCTATCCAGTCCCACGTGGTGTTTGGCTGTGCCGGCAACAGCGCCGCCGTGTTCCCCATGCGCCGTCTCGGCATGGAGGTGTGGCCCATCAATACGGTGCAGTTCTCCAACCACACCCAGTACGAGGCGGGTTGGCAGGGAATGGCAATGCCGGCGGGCCACATTGCCGCCTTGTGCCAGGGGCTTTGCAATATCGAGGTGCTGGCGCGCTGCGATGCGGTGCTAAGTGGCTATCTGGGCTCGGCGGAGCAGGGGGACGAGATCCTGGCGGTGGTGGCGGCGGTGAAACGAGCCAATCCGGCGGCCCTCTATTTCTGCGATCCCGTGATGGGGCATCCGGAGAAGGGGTGCATCGTCGCCCCGGGCGTCACCCGCTTTCTCACCGAGCAGGCCCTGCCGGTGGCGGACATCATGGCCCCCAATCTGCTGGAGCTGGAGACCCTGTGCGATGTCCATCTGACAACCCTGGCCCAGACCCGGGTCGCCGCACGCCAGTTGCTGGAGAAGGGGGTGAAGATGGTGCTGGTCAAGCACCTGGGTCGCGCCGCCAGCGTCCCCGGCCGCTTCGAGATGCTGCTTGCCACCCCCGAGGGAGACTATCTGATCGCCCGTCCCCTTTACGATTTCGCGCGCCAACCGGTGGGCGTGGGGGATCTCATCAGCGCCCTGATGCTGGCCAACCTGCAGGCGGGATATGATGGGGTGAGCGCCTTCGAGCGCACCAACGCCGCGGTGGATGCGGTGCTGAGACAGACCTGGGAGGCGAATGCCTACGAGCTGCAGCTCATCGCGGCCCAGAGCGCCTTTGCCGAGCCGCAGATTGCCCACAGGGCCGAGCGCCTGGCCTGACGCCATTGATCAGCCCGTGACGGGACGAGCTGATCAAGGTTCAGCTTGCGGCACTGATCGGTGTTGCATCCTGAAAATGTTCGACCCTGGGGAAGGGGTCGTAGAAGTGGTGCAGCAGGGCCTTCCACTCCTGGTACCGGGGGGAGCCCCTGAACCCCCGGGTGTGATCTTCCAGCCGCGCCCACTGCACCAGCAGCAGGTAGTGATGGGGATCGTCCAGGGCACGCTGCAACTGGTGGCCCAGGTAGCCGGGCATGGCGCTGATGATGTGCTGGGCTCGGGCGAAGGCCTGCTCGAAGTCAGTGGCCTTGCCGGGAATGATCTGCAGATGGGCGACTTCCAATATCATGATGGCTCCTTGCCGATGAGTCTGATTGAACCAAAAACCTATGTACGCCGAGCCTTGGAGGGGGCAAGACCGGCACGCTGTCCGGTCTTGCCAGGCCGTCTGCCTCAGAGCTGCTTGTAGAAGAACTGGGTGGCGGCGAGGGTGCCGTCCCCATTGCGGGCGAAGTCCGGGATCTGGCCGGCCTCCTGATAGCCGAGCTGGCGATAGAGGCTGGAGGCCACGTCGCCGACCCGGGTATCCAGCACCAGCAAGGTACGCCTGGCGTCCCGGGCCCCTTGCTCCATGGCGTTCATCAGGGCGCGGCCCACCCCCTTGCCACGGGCCTGGCTGTGGACCATCAGCTTTTCCACTTCGGCCCTGTGGCCCCCGTTGGCCTTTGTGCACAGGGAGAGCTGCAGGGCGCCCACCAGATGGTGCTGATCAAACGCCACCCAGAGCTTGCGCACTCCATCCGCCAGCTCCCCCTCGATGCCTTGCCAGTACGCCAGCCCCTGCTCTTCCTGCAGGGGAGGCAGAAAGCCCACCGAGGCACCGCTGGCCACGCAATCTTGCAGCAGGGCGATCAGCGCCGGTTTGATGCCTCTGGTGCTCTCGACCTCAAGGATCTCCATTGAATGTCCTCATCTTCTCTCTTGGCCCACGTGGGGGATTAACGTCTCGGGCGCGGACTCTCCTGCCGGTGCTATTATCATCCGGTCAGGTGCGCCGTCTCTTAATGGATCAGTCCCTGCGCTGCCAGCCACTGGAACAGCAGGCGGGAGACGGGGGAGACTTCGGCCAGGTGGCGGCTGTCCAGCCAGCGCAGCTCGGCGATCTCCGCCGAGGCGACGGGCGTGCCGTCGGCGTCCCCCGTGTAGCAACGCAGATTGACATTCACCCCTTGCGGCTTGCCGTCCGCCTGGGCGCTGAACTCGCAGGCGAACGCCAGGGTGTCGGGTTTCAGGATGACCGCGAGCTCTTCCTCGATTTCACGAACGAGGGCCGCCTCGTCGCTCTCGCCCGGCTCGCGCTTGCCCCCCGGAATGTAGTAGATGTCCTTGCCGTGGGAGCGGGCGCACAGCAGTTGTCCCTCCTTGAAGGTCAGCCAGGCGAGTTTGTCGATCATGGGCAGATTCCTCTTGTTGCCGCTTGTCAAAGGGGGGGGCTCGCTGCTCGCACAGGGTGCGATAGGAGCGGGTTTCCCGCATCTCGGGCGCCAGTCCCAGCCGGCTAGCCAGCGCCAGCAACTGCGCGCGGTAGGCGGGCAGGGCGGTCTCGTCGTCAGTCATGATGGCGAGCTCGGCAAAATCACCGACGCCTGCCAGGTGATCCACCGTGACGTGGAAGGCCCCCAGAAAATAGATGCTGCGCCGCTTGTCGATGGTCAGCACCGGCTGGTAGCCCAGGGTGCGCACCATGCTGGCCGCCTTGTCCGCATCGGTGATGTTGACCGCCTCGCAGCGATCGGGGCCGGGTCCTTTGACTATCCAGAGCCGGATGCCGCTGGGGGCCATGGTGCGGATGATCAGGCTCTTCTCTGCCCGGGCCAGGGCGCCATCTGCCGTGTCGAAGTAGCAGTCCTGCTCATGATTGTCCGCCACCATCACCTCGGGGCTGAGGGCCGTGAGGGTATGCACAAAGGCGGCGCTGTCCGTCAGGCGGTATTTGAACTCCACCTCGAAGCGCCCCTGAAAGTGGGTGGCCATGGCCTTGCGACGGCTCCCGAACGGCAAATGAATAGGGCAGCCTAGCAAAAGTGCCGGGCTCTCCCAAGCATCGGGATCACAGCTTCGCATCGACTGCTGACTTTATGACCAGATGGTGAGGGGAAATCCGCCCTGGTGCACAGCTTGTGGCCCGGTGGCTGGGCGCCGTACGGGGGCTGTGCTCTAATAAGCTCCCTCTTTGGCGGTATTTCCGCCCTGAACAACGACAACGAGGCGGCGGCCCCGGCCGCGCCAGTGGAGCCACAGATGCAGATCACCTCACAGACCCCCTTTATCGGACTGGGCGTGGCGGGCAACTTCGCCGGTCACCTGGAGCAGGCAGGGGAGGCGGCGGACTTCGTCGCCGTCAAGGTTGACGACAAGGTCGCCCCCAAGGCGCTGTTCCCCTTCTATGTGCCGAACCATCCCGGCCAGCTCGGGGTCTTTCCCCTGAGCGGCGATGCCATCTTCCTGCCGGAGGCGGCGGTGAGCGGGGACGAGAAGGTGCAGATTGAACCCGAGGTGGCACTGTGGTGCGAGCTGGAGTACGCGGGGGAGCAGGTGGTGGCCATCCATCCCAAGGCGTTTGGCGCCTACAACGACTGCTCCATCCGTCGCCCCAATGCCAAAAAGATCAGCGAGAAGAAGAACTGGGGTGAAGAGAGCAAGGGGCTGGCCGCGAACCTGCTGCCCCTGACCCACTTTGCCGCAGGATGCGAGCTCGATGACTACCGCATCGCCTGCTATCTGGAGCGGGACGGGGAGCTGCACCCCTACGGGATCGACAGCGCGGCGGTGGACTACAGCTACTTCCACGGTCAGTTGCTGGCGTGGGCCATCGACAAGTTCAACCATCAGCAGGACGAAGGCCCGGCCGAGCATATCCAGGGGCTGCTGGCCCAGGCGGGGCGCCCGGCCCATGCGCTCATCAGCATTGGCGCCACCCGCTACACCCCCTTTGGCGAGACCCACTTCCTCGCTCCCGGTGACACCGCCTGCGTGGTGGTCTACCCCGCCAGTCGCTACAGCGAGAGCGACATTCGCGAAGCCATCGCGACCCGCCGCGTTGGCGCCGATGTCTCTGTCCTGCTCCAGGCGGTCAAGACCCGTTGATCGCGATGCCTTCCCAACCTGGGGAGGCATCTTCTTTCTCTATTATGCCTGCGCACACTCCATGCTGGCGTCATGCATGATCAGCCGAAAGAGGAGTGGCAGATCAGGTAGGTTGCCATGGTGGTGATCAGAGAGTGCAGGGAGCAGGATCTGGCGGCTTGCTCAGCCTTTACGCCGAGCTCAGACCACGGGATCCCGTGATGCCGCTTTCCATGGCGAGGGAGACGCTCGCGAGCCTGCTGGCCAGGCCCGAGGTGCGGATCATCGTGGCGAAGGTGGGCGGTGAGCTCGCCGCCACCTGCCAGCTCGGTGTGATCCCGACCCTGAGCAACGGCGGCAGGCCCTTTGGCATCATAGAGCACGTGGTAACGGCCTCTGCGTTCCGACGCCAGGGGCTGAGCCAGAAGGTGCTTGAACAGGCGCTCTCCCTGGCCTGGGGGCTGGATGGCTACAAGGTGATGCTGCTCTCGGGGGAAGGGCGCGATGAAGCCCATCGCCTCTATGAGAAGCTGGGCTTCAAGGCGGGCATCGAGAAGGGGTTTGTCATCAAGCAGGCAGAGGCCCAGGGCTGCACCTTGACGAGGTTCGGCCCCAAGGCTTAGCATCGGCGCTTTTGCCATCTTAAATGCGAAAGGGGACTCCCTCCGACGTAGGTGGGAGGGGAATTTCGCCGGGGCGTCAGCCCCGCTGGTTTTGAATGTATTGCTTGATCACCTCCAACGGTGCTCCGCCGCAAGAGCCCGCAAAGTAAGAGCGTGACC
>NZ_JAGKRI010000070.1:0-1674 GCF_017939255.1 Aeromonas sp. Prich7-2 | reverse complement strand
CCCCCGGTGTCAGAATAGTTGTCGCCTAATCTGAATAATCTAAATGTGAAGACCGGGGGCGGATAAAGAGTGTCGAATGGCTCGTTATTCAAGTGAGCGCAAGGCTGCTTTGCTCAAGAAGCTGCTGCCGCCCATCAATATGTCGGTGGCCGAGTTGGCTCGGCAGGAAAACATCAGCGAGGTCACTCTGTATAATTGGCGCAAACACGCCAAAGACGGAGGGTCTCCTGTGCCCGGGGACAACAAACTGACCGATGAATGGCCCGCCGAGGCCAAGTTCGCCGTCGTGCTGGAAACCGCTGCGCTTTCCGAGATTGAACTCAGTGAGTACTGCCGCCGTAAGGGTCTCTATCCCGAGCAAGTCCAGCAATGGCGCCAAGCCTGTATTCTGGGCCAGCAATCCGCTCGTACCTTACAACAGGCGGAGAAGGCACAGGCCAAAGCGGACAAGAAGCGTATCCGGCAACTGGAGCAAGAGCTGCGGCGCAAAGACAAGGCCCTGGCCGAGGCGGCAGCTCTGCTGATATTGCAAAAAAAGCTCGATGCCTACTGGAGCAACGTCGACGAGGACAACTGACCTCGTTGCCAGAGCGGCAGCAATACGTTGCATGGTGGCGCGAAGCGCTTGAAGCTGGCGCCCGCAAGCATCCTGCGGCCGAGGTGTTGGGGCTGAGTCTGCGCACGCTCCAGCGCTGGTTGGCCGGGCCTGAGCTGAGTGCCGATAGGCGACCGGATGCGGTTCGTTCCATACCTGCTCATGCATTGAGCCCAGAGGAGCGGCAGGCCGTGCTGGACGTCTGCAATAGCCAGGAGTTCGCCTCGTTGCCGCCGAGTCAAATTGTGCCACGGCTGGCCGACCAGGGGCGCTACTTGGCCAGTGAGTCGAGCTTCTATCGCATCTTGCGGGCGGCTGACCAGCAGCACAGGCGTGGCCGTAGCCAGCCACCGCGTCATGTGCCGGTACCAACCAGCCATACCGCGACTGGGCCCAATCAAGTGTGGTCCTGGGATATCACCTACTTGCCGTCACTCGTGCGCGGCCAGTATTACTACCTCTATCTGATAGAGGACATCTACAGCCGCAAAGGGGTGGGCTGGGAAGTGCATGAGCAAGAGTGCGGTGAACGGGCGGCGGCGTTGCTGCAACGGAGCATCATCCGCGAGCAGTGCTGGAAGCAGCCGCTGGTCTTGCACTCGGACAACGGCGCGCCAATGAAGTCAGTCACGCTGCTGACCAAGATGCATGACCTGGGTGTCACGCCCTCGCGGGGACGGCCTCGGGTCAGCAACGATAATCCGTACTCGGAGTCATTGTTCAGGACGCTGAAGTACTGTCCGCAGTGGCCATCAGACGGCTTTGCCAGTCTGGAAGCGGCCAGGGAGTGGGTGCGCGACTTTATGGCCTGGTATAACGAAGAGCACCGGCATAGCCGTATCCGCTTCGTCACACCCAACGAGCGGCATCGGGGTGACGATAAAGCCCTGCTGGCGAAACGGGATGCTGTGTACCAGGCCGCCCGAGCACAACACCCAGCGAGGTGGAGTGGCAAGACGCGAGACTGGACACCTATCGGTGCCGTGATGCTAAATCCGGAGCGGCCCGAGAAACCCGAGCCGGAGCAAAAAGAGGCTGCTTAAAACAGCTTTGCGCGACAACTATCTTGAAAAACGCCG
>NZ_JAGKRI010000370.1:0-293 GCF_017939255.1 Aeromonas sp. Prich7-2 | reverse complement strand
AGTCCAGAAATTCATTACGCAGTCGCCTTGATGTGACCGCCTTTAACGAGTTCACCAGTACCGATAGCTGCACCGTTGGCGCGTACTCTATCAGCATGTGAACATGATCAGCCTCTCCGTCACACTCTTTCAGTTCCGCACCAAAACCTCTGCAAACCTCTGCCGCACACTGACCGAATGAAGCGTGATGCAGATCCCCCAGTATCGGCTTTCGATACTTGGTAATAAACACCAAATGTACGTGCAAAACGTAGGCCGCATGGCGTGATTTATTAATTTTAGTGAATTGCATT